>DFFV01000031.1 GCA_002371625.1 Ruminococcus sp. UBA3767 | reverse complement strand
GGCGACGACAAGATAGTTGACGTTAATATCAGAAGGATAAGAATGAAGATAGAGGACGAGCCTTCAAACCCGAAATATATCCTGACTATATGGGGATTCGGCTATAAGTGGTCGGGAAATAATCAGTAATAAACAGGAACGGAGTAGTAACACTTGAAAAAAAGACCTGAGCTTCGCTACGGCAAGCACAGTATCACTATGCACTGGCTGAAAAACAGCTTCGGTGTTATGGTGGCGATACTTGTGCTTATCGAATTGCTGATGGTTTTCCTTGTGAGGACGTACTACTACAACTCCGCAAAGGAATATGTCAGCTCACAAATGAATATTGTTTATACCGCCGTAGAAAGCAACTTCAACACGGGCAAGGCCAACCTGAACGCTTCGCTGCGCTCGTATGTTGAGGGTTACGAGGGCAAAGAGCGCATAGAGCTTATGGCAGTCAACAACGACGGCAAGGTAGAGGTCACATCTTCGGGATTTTCGCCTTATGCGGAATCGGCTATGCCTGACTATGAGGGCGCAAAAAAAGCCGATGACGGCTTTGCGGTGGAGATATACGACCTGCCTTCAGGTGAGAAGGTAGTGGCGGTAAGCGCACTGATAAAGGCTAAGGACAGCCAGTTCAGCGCACTGAGAATGATGTCCTCGATGAAAAAAATAGATAACCAGATACTTATAATCAGTATCACCACGCTGGCGGTAAGTGTTGCGATAATGATACTGATATTCTTCTCGGGAATGTACTTTGTAAGGTCGATAGTTTACCCGATAAGAAGTATGGGCGAGATGACGAGAAAATTCGCTAAGGGCGATTTCTCGGAGCGACTGAAAAAGGAATCTGAGGACGAGCTGGGTGAGCTTTGCGACTCGATAAACTATATGGCGGACGAGCTTTCAAACACGGAGCAGATGAAGAACGAATTCATTTCTTCTGTTTCGCATGAGCTGAGAACGCCGCTAACTGCTATCAAGGGCTGGACGGAGACCGTTACAGCGATGTATGATGACAAGGAAACATTCAAAAAGGGAATGAGAGTTATCACCAGCGAGACTGAAAGACTTTCGCAGATGGTGGAAGAGCTGCTTGACTTCTCAAGGATACAGGACAACAGGCTGACGCTGATAATGGATACGATAGATATTCTTGCGGAGCTTGGAGAAACGGTGCTTATCTATCAGGAAAGGGCAAGAGCACTGGGGATAACGCTGAATTACTACGAGCCTGAGATGCTTTCGTTCGTCTACGGCGATAAGAACAGGCTCAGGCAGGTATTTATAAATATCGTGGACAATGCGATAAAATATTCGGATAAGGGCGACACGGTCTCGGTTGAGGCTTATGAGGAGCACGGAGAGATATGTATTTCCGTTTCGGATACGGGAATGGGAATATCAGCCGATGACCTGCCGAAAGTAAAGACAAAATTCTTTAAGGCTAACCACACAAGAAGAGGTTCGGGAATAGGTCTTGCCGTTGCGGACGAGATAATCCAGCGTCACGGCGGAACACTTACGCTCAACAGCCAGCAGGGCGTTGGCACGACGGTGCTGATAACGCTGCCTTGCCTTGAGAAAAAGTCGGATCAACAGCAGACGGAGGAAACCAAGAACGATGTGATGCTCATATCGTCACAGCCGCAGGAAGAAAGGACAGACTCGGATAATGAGCAAGAGTGAGCACAAGGAAAACAAAGTCATATTCAAGTCTAAAATAGGCGGTCAGGCTGTGATCGAGGGCGTTATGATGCGTGGCATAGACAAGGCGGCTATGGCGTGCAGACTTCCGAGCGGTGAGATAGACCTTGAAGAATGGGCGATAAGGGGCGGAAAGAACACGCCTGTTTACCGCAAGATACCGTTCGTGAGGGGGATATTTGTGTTCATCTCCTCGATGATAGACGGCTACAAGTGCCTTTCACGCTCCGCCGACAAGCAGATGACGGATGACGATGAGGAGGAGCAGACGGGCTTTGAAAAATGGCTGGACGAAAAGTTCGGTGATAAGCTGATGCCGATAATAACCACAGTTTCGATAGTGCTGGGACTTGCGCTTGCGATAGCGCTGTTCATGTGGCTGCCGGGTATGCTTTCAAAGCTGATAGATAAATACATAGTCAGCCTTTCACCTGTTGCAAAGAACATTATCGAGGGCGTGCTGAAGATATCCATTTTTATCGGGTACACCTCGCTGACTGCGCTGATGAAGGATATACGCAGGACTTATGAGTATCACGGCGCTGAGCACAAGACTATAACCTGCTATGAGCACGGGGACGAGCTGACGGTGGAAAATGTAAAAAAGCACAGCCGCTTTCACCCACGATGCGGAACGAGCTTTATTTTCCTGGTGCTGTTCATAAGCATTTTCGTGAACACGGTCTTTCAGGTATCGTGGGGAAATATGCTGGTGAGAACGCTGATAAAGCTGTGCCTGCTGCCTGTGGTAATGGGCATATCATACGAGATAATAAGGCTTGCGGGAAAGTATGACAACATAGCTACGAGGATAATTTCCGCTCCGGGACTGTGGATACAGAGGATAACCACGAGAGAACCTGACGGCAGCGAGATCGAGTGCGCTATCAGTGCGCTTGAGGCGTGTATCCCCGACGATCCCGAGGAGGACAGGCTGTGAGCAGCTATGCACAGCTGCTGAAAGACGCAGTTTCCGGATTTGAGAGCAAAGGCGTGGAGGATGCGAGAAACAACGCAAGGGAGCTGCTTGCAAAGGCTCTTGGGTGCAGCTGCAGAGATTCGGCTTTTGAGCAAAAGCTCGGTGAACAGGCGCAAAGTGACGCTGCAAACGAATTTGAGGAGCTTTGCAAAAGGCGCATGAACGGTGAACCGCTGCAATATCTGATAGGCGAGTGGGAGTTTTACGGGCTGACTTTCAAGGTCGGCAGAGGCGTGCTTATTCCACGGCAGGACACCGAAACGCTGATAGACACGGTGCTGAAAAAGGCTGACAGAGATAAAAAGGTCACTGTTGTTGACCTTTGCGCAGGAAGCGGCTGCATTGGCATCGTGCTGGAAAAGTATCTGAATTGTGAAAAGGTATTTGCCGTTGAGCTTTCGGATGAGGCTATGGCGTACCTTGAGGAAAATATAAGGCTGAACAAGAGCAGAGTCGTTGCTGTAAAGGGCGATGTTACCGACAGAAAAACGGCTGATGCGCTGCCGATGGCTGATATACTGACCGCAAATCCTCCTTATCTTACGGCGCAGGATATGAGAGAGCTTCAGACTGAGGTGACTTTTGAACCCGAAAGTGCGCTGTTTGGCGGCGAGGACGGGCTTGATTTTTACAGGCAGATACTTATAAACTTCAAGCACAGGCTGAAAGCGGGCGGACTTGCCGTGTTCGAGATAGGTGCAGGCATGGAGGAAGATGTGATGACGATGCTTGTGCGGCATGGGTTTGAAAACGTAAGGGCTGTAAAGGATGCGTGCGGTATTTTCCGCTGTGTTGCGGGCTTTAAGGAGTAATAGTACGATTTTTTGTACATATAACAGAAATAGTTCAACTGTACAGACAAATGGACAGTTAATGTGTTATTATAGTAACAGAAATAAAACACGAAAGGAACGATCACCATGGCAATGGATAAGAAAAAGAAAGCGGCAGGCTCGCCTGTTACAAACATCACCGATAAGGAAGAGAGAAAAAAAGCTCTTGATACGGCGATAGCTTATATTGAACACCAGTTCGGAAAGGGTGCGATAATGAAGCTGGGTGAGGCTAAGGCAATGGACGTTGAGGCTATATCGACAGGCTCGCTGACGCTGGATACAGCGCTTGGCATCGGCGGTGTGCCAAGGGGAAGGATAATCGAGATCTACGGTCCCGAGTCTTCGGGTAAAACTACTGTTGCACTGCACGTTATAGCTCAGACACAGAAGCTCGGCGGAGATGTTGCGTTTATAGACGTTGAACACGCTCTTGACCCTGTTTATGCGGCGGCACTTGGCGTTGATATTGACAATATGCTCGTTTCACAGCCGGATTCGGGCGAACAGGCGCTGGAGATAGCTGAGGCACTCGCAAGATCGGGCGCTATCGACTGCATAGTTATCGACTCGGTAGCGGCAATGACTACCAAGGCGGAGATAGAGGGCGAAATGGGCGACAGCCATGTCGGACAGCTGGCAAGGCTCATGTCGCAGGGCCTGAGAAAGCTCACATCGGTGATCGCAAAATCAAACACGACCGCTATTTTCATCAACCAGATAAGAGAGAAGATAGGCGTTATGTACGGAAATCCCGAAACGACTCCGGGCGGACGTGCGCTGAAATTCTATGCTTCGGTAAGGATCGAGGTAAGAAGAGGTGAACAGCTCAAGGACGGCTCAAATGTTGTCGGAAACAGGACAAGGTGCAAGGTCGTTAAGAATAAGGTCGCTCCGCCGTTCAAAGAGGCTGAGTTCGACATTATGTACGGCAAGGGTATATCAAAGGTCGGAGAGATACTTGATATCGGTGTTGAGTTCGGTATCGTGAAAAAGGGCGGTGCATGGTTCAGCTATAACGATATGAAGCTGGGACAGGGCAGAGATAACTCAAAGCAGTTCCTGCTTGACAACCCAGAGATAATGGACGAGATAGAAACTCAGATAAGGGATAAGTTCGCTGAGATGAATGCTCAGGCACTTCACCCGCCAAAGAAGCAGGAGGCTTCAAAGCTGGAGCAGGCTGCAAATGCAAGTGCGGGCATAAAACCGGCTGCCAAGGCTGAAAAGAAGGCTGATGTGCTGGCTGACCCGGAGGACGATTTTGAGGAATTCGCACCTGTTGACATAGGAACACTTGGAAACTGACGGGCATAAAATGAAGATACAAGCTATTGAAAAATACAAAGGCTCGACCTATCGGATAGATCTTGATGAGGGAGAGCCGCAGTATCTCAATATCGAGATAGTTAATAAGTTCAATCTGAAGGCAGGGATAGACCTGCCTTCGTCTGCATGGGAGCAGATAAAACAGGAAAGCGACTTTCGCAGGGCTAAGGAAAGGGCGCTTTACCTGCTTGATTACAAGGATTACTCGTTTATCTCTATGTTCAAAAAGCTGCGTGAGAACTATGACGAGGAGCTTTGCTATCAGGTGATGCACAAGCTGGTGGAGATCGGCGTGATAAACGACAGACGCTATGCACAGGGCTTGGCAAGGCATTACTGCGAGGTCAAGCTGTTCGGCAGGCGCAGGGCTTTTCAGGAAATGCGCCTTAAAGGACTTACCAAGGAGGTCATCGATGAGGCGCTTGAGGAATACAGCGAGGGCGTTGAGGAAAGACTCAGGGCGCTTGTTGAGAAAAAATTCCTGCGGCGGCTCGATGACGAAAAGGGAGTTATAAAAACCAAGAATTCGCTCGTGAGATATGGATATGATTACGGCGATATCAACAAGGTACTGAGCGATATTGCGCAGGAATATGAGCAATAAGGCAAAAAAGTTCCAAGGCGGGATAATGTGAGCTTTTATGCTTGACAAACGGGGCGAAAAGTGAGATAATCAATATATATGATCATGTAGTTTTTCATTTGACAGGAGATAATGCTATGGCTACCAGAGTGGGAATGGTATCGCTTGGCTGCCCGAAAAACCAGGTGGATGCCGAGCATTTGCTTTATGACCTTAAACAACAGGGATATGAGATAGTTGCCGATGCTGCGCTGGCAGATGTCGTGGTGGTGAACACCTGCGGCTTTATCGAATCAGCTAAGCAGGAGGCTATCGACACGATACTTGAATTCTGCGAGCTTAAAAAAGAGGGCAGGATAAAGGCTATCATCGCAACGGGGTGCCTTGCGGAAAGATACCGTGATGAGATGAGGAAAGAGATCCCCGAGCTTGACGCAGTTATAGGCATTGGCTCAAACAGCAGGCTGTGCGATATTATAAGAGATGTGCTTACCGATAAGCAGCCTGTGTGCTGTTATGGTGAGAAAACAGCGCTTTCAATGGAGGGCGGCAGGATAATTTCCACTGAGCCGTTCTTTGCATATATAAAAATAGCTGAGGGCTGCAGCAATTGCTGTACCTACTGCGCAATTCCTTCGATAAGAGGCGCTTTCCGCAGCAGGAAGAAGGAGGATATCCTTGAGGAAGCAAGGTGGCTTGCACAAAACGGCGTTACCGAGCTTGTTGTTGTGGCACAGGATACCACACGCTACGGCGAGGATATTTACGGCAAAAGCGAGCTTGCATCGCTGCTGAGGGAGCTTTGCAGGATAGACGGGCTTAAATGGATAAGGACGCTTTACTGCTATCCCGAAAGGATAAGCGATGAGCTGCTGGAAACTATTGCGCAGGAAGATAAGCTGGTAAAATATATCGATATGCCGCTGCAGCACTGCAACGGTGAGATACTTAAAAGAATGCACCGCCACGGCAGCAGGGAAGAGCTTGAAAAGCTGGTGGAGCATATCAGGGAAAAGGTCCCCGGGATAATACTGAGGACAACGATGATAACGGGATTTCCCGGAGAGACGGACGAACAGTTCGAGGAGCTTTGCGAGTTTGTTAAGAAAATGAGATTTGAAAGGCTCGGCTGTTTTGCGTTTTCACCCGAGGAGGGCACGCCGGCATTTGATATGCCTCAGCAGGTGCACCTGAAAACAAGAGAAAGACGTGCTGAGATAGTCATGGAACAGCAGATGCTGATATCTGATGAGTTCAACGAAAGATGTATAGGAAGCACACTGGAGGTCGTATGCGAGGGCTTTGACAGATATGCCGAGTGTTATTTCGGCAGGAGCGCTTACGATGCACCCGATATAGATGGAAAGGTGTTTTTTATGAGCGACAGAAAGGTCGCTGTGGGAGAGTATGTACAGGTCGCAATTGATGACACGCTGGATTATGACCTGATAGGTACAAGAGTTTAAGTGGAAGTGAGAGAACAAGATGAATTTGCCAAACAAACTGACCGTTCTGAGAGTCATTCTGATACCGTTTTTTCTGATATCGGTGCTGTGGTTCTTTGAAGGGCACATGATAGCAGCGCTTGTATTTTTCGGACTGGCTTCGATAACGGATTTTCTTGACGGAAGGATAGCAAGAAAAAACAACCTTGTTACGACTTTCGGAAAATTCCTTGATCCGCTGGCTGACAAGCTGCTGGTAATGACAGCGCTGATAGCGTTTGCATTTGAAAGATGGATAGACCCCGTCGCAGTGGTGCTGATACTTTCAAGAGAGTTTATGGTAACAGGACTCAGACTGGTGGTAGCCAACGAGGGCGTGGTCGTTCCTGCGGGTATATGGGGCAAGCTGAAAACTGCATTCACGATGATAGCGCTGGTTATCATAATGTTTTTGCAGATACTTTACCCCGATGCAAAGGGAAGTCCCGACCTTAACTGGAAAGCACCTGTGTTTCTTGTGAATGAGGCGCTGATATGGGTAGCGGTGATACTTACGATGATATCGGGTGCCGTTTACCTTTCGGCATACTGGAAGTATATAGATTCAAGCAAATAATATATGGATATATGAATAGAATAAATGCGTATCAGCAAGAGTAACCTTTGCAGTACCGTTACAGAGAGGGCATGGCGGTGAGAGTGCCTGCGGCGAGCTTTGGTGAAGTGCGGCTGACAGCAGGGGAGCAACAACGGCGCAAAGCTCAGTATTCTCCCTCGCAGGTCTGCGTTAAAGACTAATGAGCCGTGAAAACGGAAAAAACGAAGTGGGACCGTAGGTCGTTTGACTTGCCTTCGCAGATGACGTGTAGTTGTCTGTGAGGCATTTTTTGTTGTAAAGAGGTGTTAGGCATGAAATTTATCAGAGAGATAAAAAAGGATATCCATTCGGTAATGGATCGTGACCCTGCGGCGAGCAGTGCGCTGGAGGTGCTGCTGACATATTCGGGAGTCCATGCGGTGATAGTTCACAGGCTTGCTCACTGGTTCTATGTTCACGACCACAAGCTGATTGCAAGGATGATCTCTCAGATAATGCGTGGCATTACGGGAATTGAGATACACCCGGGTGCAAAGATCGGCAAAGGTCTGCTGATAGACCATGGAAGCGGTGTTGTTATAGGTGAAACTGCGGAGATAGGTGATTATTGTCTGCTGTATCAGGGCTGTACGCTCGGCGGTACGGGAAAGGATCACGGAAAGCGTCACCCGACACTTGGAAATAACGTTATGGTCGGTGCAGGCGCAAAGATACTCGGTCCTTTCAAGGTGGGCGATAATGCCAAGATAGCCGCAAATGCGGTCGTGCTGAAGGAAGTTCCGCCGAATTCGACAGCGGTGGGCGTTCCTGCAAGGATAGTTAAGCAAAACGGCAAGCGCACGCTCGACCTTGACCAGATACACATTCCCGATCCTATCGCACAGGAGCTTGCACTTGATAAGAAGCGGCTTGCAAAGCTCGAAAAGCGTATCGCTGAGCTGGAGGCTATGCAGGGAAGTAAGATAAACAAGGAGGAAAAGTAAAATGCAGATATATAACACACTTTCACATAAAAAAGAGGAGTTTGTGCCAAATACGGCAGGTAAGGTAGCAATGTACACCTGCGGACCGACAGTTTACCACTATGCGCATATCGGCAACCTGAGGAGCTATATCATGGAGGACGTGCTGGAAAAATATATGCGCTACGACGGTCTTGATGTAAAGCGTGTTATGAACATCACAGACGTTGGACACCTGACAAGCGACGGCGACACGGGCGATGACAAGATGCTCAAGGGCGCTAAGAGAGAGCACAAGACGGTAATGGAGATAGCTGAGTTTTACACAAAGGCTTTCTTTGAGGACTGCGCTAAGCTGAATATAAAAACTCCTGATGTGGTGCAGCCTGCAACGGGAATGATAGATGAATTCATAAGGGTCATTCAGGCGCTTATGGAAAAGGGTTATGCCTATGAAGCAGGCGGAAACATCTACTTTGATACCTCAAAGCTGAAGCAGTATTATGTTTTCGGCGATCTTAGTGAGGACGATCTTGAGGTCGGAGTCAGAGAGGGCGTTGAGGAGGATTCAAATAAGCGCAACAAGGCGGATTTCGTGCTGTGGTTCACAAAGTCGAAATTCGACGATCAGGAGCTTAAATGGGATTCTCCGTGGGGTGTGGGCTACCCCGGCTGGCATATCGAGTGCTCATGCATCTCGATGAAGAATCTCGGTGAGTACCTTGATATCCACTGCGGAGGCATCGACAATGCTTTTCCTCACCACACCAACGAGATAGCTCAGTCTGAGGCTTATCTTGGACACAAGTGGTGCAACTACTGGTTCCATGTTCATCATCTCAACACAGCAGGCGGTAAAATGAGCAAATCAAAGGGCGAGTTCCTTACAGTTTCGCTGCTGGAGAGCAAGGGCTACGACCCGATAGTTTACAGGTTCTTCTGCCTGCAGTCGCATTACAGAAAGAGCCTTGTGTTCTCCTATGAGAACCTTGACAACGCAAAGCAGGCTTATGAAAAGCTCATCGCAAGGATAGCTCAGCTTATTGCAGAGGGCGACAGCAAGGCAGTTGACAAGGCAAGGTTTGACGAGCTTAAAGGCAGCTTCAAGGCGGCGATGGACAGTGATCTGAACACTGCACAGGCAATGACGGTGCTTTATGATGTGCTCAAGGCGGACACAAACGCTGCCACAAAGCTCGCACTTATCGAGGATATGGACAAGGTGCTCTCTGTGGGACTTATTGAGCACGCACAGAAGGCTGCCAAGGCTGATGAGCAGGAGGATATCCCCGAGGAGATAATGCAGCTCGTTCAGCGCAGGGCTGAGGCGAGAAAGGCTAAGGACTTCGCTCAGGCAGATGCGCTGCGTGATGAGATAACCGCCAAGGGATTTATAATCGAGGAAACACGTCAGGGCACTAAGATAAGGCGCAAGTAAGGCTGATAACTGAAAGGAAAGGTATTATGAATACAAATCCAAATGGAAAGAGCAAGGCGACTGTGCAGCTGATGATGATGGCGTTTTGCTTTTTGATGATAGTTTTGCTGGTCATCATTATGGGAAAGATGTCACGGGCAAGCAAGCCCGATTACGAGAACGCAAAGCTGGTGCAGAGAAATGTCCCTTCTGCCAATGACACGGTAGCTGTTTTTGAAACTACAAAGGGAACGTTCAAGGCGGTTATCTACGAGGACGAAGCACCTGAGATATGCAAGTATTTCAAGGACCTTGTAAAGCGGGGCTACTACGACGGGACGTACGTTTTCGGCGTGGAAAAGGATGTTTACTTCCTTGGCGGTTCAAAGGCTGCGGACGGCAACGACACGCAGGACACGGACAAAACGACGTTTGATAAGGAGCTTTCGCCAAACCTGTGGCCTTTCAAGGGTTCGCTTATCTCTTACGGCGGAAAGGATAACAAGTTCTTCAGCTCAAACGTTTCGGGCAGCAGGATAATGTTCGTCAACAGCGTTGAGTTTGACGATGAGATGAACAAGTCGCTTGACAGCGCAGGAAATAAAGAAGTGAACAAGGTGTTCAAGGAGCTGGGCGGTGTGCCGAACTTTGCGCAGCAGTACACTATCTTCGGGCAGGTCTACGACGGATTTGACTGCTATGAGAAGATTTGCGCGGCAGGCGAGGGCGATTCATCGACTATCGTTCCGACCGAGGAGATAAAGATAACCAAGGTCACGCTTTCGACCTACGGCGAACACAAGAACGACAGCTTTTTTGCTGACAGCAGTGAGAGCAAATAGGTCTTCTGATATAAACAACGAGCATACTGGTATCGGTGTGCTCGTTATTTTGTTCGTTATATCTGCTGCGGATCATTTGACGGTTACGTATATACTACAAACTGCGCTAAAATAGTCTTACAGCTTTAAGGATCGGCGCATGACAGCGGAAAATGACAGCTATTCACAATAACTTTACACGCCAAAGTTTTACAGCAATGGTTGATAAATGTTGTGCAGAATGTCGATTGATATATTTATGGCATTATGGTACACTAATACAATGTTGGGAGTTGTTAAATAAAAGATAGGCTCCCTTACTAACATAAGAATGGAGAAAACAAAGAATGAAAAGAATTGTATCGCTATTATTGATTTGTGTAATGTGTATTCACTTGTACCCTTGCACAGTTAAGGCATCTACTGAAAGTAATCTTATTAAATATGATATAGATGCAATGTATGATCAGGCAATGGATTACTATAAGCGCTACGCAGCTGATAACACTGAACGTTTGGATTTGGCTTTGATATCGGTAGCTGCTGCAATTTATAAGTATCAAGCGGTTTTTGTTTATCCCATTAAGTGTACTGATGGGATAAAGTATGAAATGGTTATGTGTTTTTCAACTGATCAGGATATGACATACACTTGCAGTGAAGGCTCTGCACACGTTACCGGCTTTCTTCAGTGTAGATTTAGGTTTGAAAAGGATGATTACTCATCTTTTCAATATACATATTGCCTTGCACCGACAACTGCCGTATTCTCGTTAACGAAGAAACTTCCTATCGAGGCTTTAAAAAAGTATAATAATTTTAAGCTTACATACAACAACGATGTAGACAAGACCTATGAATACAGAGCCCCGGCCAATCTGTTTAATACAATGACTCAGGCTGTGTTGGAAAGCAGTTATTTCAAGCTCGACAGTGATCATGATGGGCTGCCCGATGTGATGGAGATAAACGGTATAGCCGTATCCGATGATGAAAGAATAACTACAAATCCGTTTGATAAGCATTCCGATAAGGACGGACTTACCGATGGAGAAGAACTCGTTTTAGCACCGGTAGATCAAAAAACTCCTATAACGCCTATAAACTATAAAGTAACAAAAATATCGGATCCGACTAAGGAAGACACTGACGGAGACGGGCTTGATGATATGAAAGAGGTAAGAGGCTTTAAATTTGAAAGCTTAAATGGCGAAATAAAACTTTTTAAGGGAGATCCTTTACATAAGGGCATTGCAGGTGGCTATTGCGGTGAGTTGACAATTGTTTCGTGTACTAACAAGCCGTTTGGTCATGCTTTTCTTGTTTATCAAAGTTTTATTGATGATATCTTGGATTTTAGAGGCTTTACAAAGGGATATAATTATACAACATGGTCGCCATCTCAGCCTCGATTGTATGAGATTAAACCCTTTGAATATGTCGCTCTTGGGAATGCGGGAAACAATGCAACTGCTTCTTCATCTCACTCACAATTATCCGAATTTGAATCAACTGGAGTTGATAATGATGATGCTGGAGTGTTTTTTAATAGAGAATTTGCTGTTGAGGTGCAAATGGATAATAAAAATAAGGAATTTGAGCATAATTATGATCAAAACTATGCGTTGTCAAAACTAGTTGATAAAAGTGAAATAAATATTGTGGTGGAATGGTTATCAAAGAATAATTGGTATAATCTACGTAACCATAATTGTGCACATACAGCGGTTGGTGCTTGGAATAGTATTTGTGGAGAGGAATATTTTACAATTAAAAAAGTGCTTGATGATAGTATTTTGGATTTAGCCGATTATGCAAAAATATTACTGGTTCCGTCAATAGGGATTCGGGACGGGGTAGATAAGATTATTTACGAAGCCTCACCTGCGTATTTAAAGGATCAGATTTCAAATTACCCTGACAGCTTTGTATTTAACATGGATAAGGTTCTTGATAAGGAACTGCATTAAGGAGAAGCAATAATGAAAACTCTTAGATTTAAAGCGACTATTATGATATTTGTTTATCTCTTATGCAATTATTTTATCTGGTTTGGGATAAACAACTGCATAGGCGTAAACAAACTATATGAATCGGCATATTTCCCGTTAAAACCGGAGGACACATTCTTTTTTCCTCTTAGTGTATTGCTGCCTTTATTGCTGTTTCAACCGCATATTATTATATTGTACAAAGTCAAACCGTTACAGGAACATAAGCATAAAAGAATATTCTGGTGGTTGTCGTCGTGCATTATTGCAGCTACAATTATAATATGGGCATTTGTTTTGTATAAAATCGTTAATAGGTGATAGATATGGATAATAGTTTTGTTGAGAAAAGTTCAGATAAAACCATTGTTATAAATATATTTATATTGATAGCAAAACTTATAATCACTAAACTGGTATATGTAGGATGTTTCCTCGTTGTTTACGGTATAGGGGAGAATTCTTTCTCATCAGTAACACGGATTCAGGCATTTTTGCTCAGTCTGACGGTGATGAGTATGTTTGCGCCTGTTATTTTTGTGATATATAAGGTGAAAAAGTTCAAAGATAGGCGATTTAATATTGCTTATAATTTAGTAATGTTTATAGATGCAGCGATACTTATACAGGCGTTTGCGTCACTTATCCTGTAATATTCAAAAGCGTATATGGAGTTCGATCGGACTTTTGAGGGGGTGATTTGATGATAAAGAATAAAAGAATAGTCCTGTCTGTTTTAATTATATTGCTGCTTTTGGGAATCGTGTATTTTCTGTTTTTTACAAAAAAATATGTTAATTTCAAATACATAGACTATGATGATTTTGATTCATATAAGGACGATTTTAACAGGATTGCTTATGTGCTTTCCGAACGGGGCGATGCCAAATATTTAGTGAGCTATGATAGTAAGGACTACATTATTGAAACTGCAAATAAATCGGCTGAGGTGGATTTTCTTAGCTCAGCGGATCTGGAAAGAATAAAAAGGCTCTCATCATATCCTCTTTCTGAAAATGGTTCACATGCAAGTATAAATGAGATCGAGGTTAAAAGCGGAGATGTAGTATTTATGCTTAATGATGCAGGCTGTGGAATAGTTTACACTAAGGATATAAAGCATTTTATGGAGGATTATCAATACAATTACGAGGGTAGCTCTTATAAATATGATTATAAGAGAATAGACGATGACTGGTATTCCTTCTTTTGGTGATTCAATCAAAGTTTTTTCGTCAATAGCTCGACCCTCTTTTTTCTGTATCACCTTCAGTAGTTTTTTATCCACCTTTGGTAGCATCTCCCGCTTCCTTGTGCGCAGCCATTTCGGACAATAAATCACAAATTAACAAAGAGGCTCATCACAGCTAATGTGAGAGCCTCTCTTTGTTTGTCAGCTATTATCGGCAGTCATACCGAGCTTTTGCCTACGGCAGTGACATGGCTGTCGGAATAGAAGATCAGGCAAATAAGCCGTGCAACAAGCTCTCGGGCGGACAGAAGCAGAGGGTAGCGATCGCAAGAGCGATAGTTAATGAGCCTGCGATGATACTTGCCGATGAGCCGACGGGAGCACTTGATTCAAAGACCTCAGCCGAAATAATGGAGCTGTTCAAAAAGCTCAACAGTCAGGGCAGGACGGTTGTCATCGTCACACATGACAAAGATGTTGCAAAGCAGTGCGGCAGAATAATAGAGATAAATGACGGGAATATCATAAGCTGACAGGTGTATGCCGATAGATCTTATCCTCTGAGGAAAAGGTCAGCGGATAGTCAGCCCAAGCGGCTATGTTCCCTTGAACAAACAGTATATACAAAACTATCCGCACGGGAGCATTTCACAATGACAAGTGCGGGCTGCTTTTCCTTATACGCTTTCGTTATTTCTTTTAATGCAAAAAAAGAACTGCCGTTGGTGCGACAGTTCTTTTGTTCGTTATTTTAATTGCAGTGCTCGCATACGGTTTTTGCAAGCGCATCGGTGACTGCGCCGACACCGCCGAAAACAGTTACCTTTGCTGCGCTGCAGCTTGAAACGAATTCTTTTTGTGCCTGACCGATACTGCCGTCAACAAGCATCAGCGGCAGCTTGTTGAGCGAAGCGTAAACGCCGCCTGTCAGCGCATCGGGGTAGTTTGCTCCCGTAGCGATGCAAACACCGCTGCCTGTAAACTGATCGGCAAACTTGTTGCAGACGCTGAGGCAGGTATCGTATCTGTTTGCGCCGTAGAGACGCTGCGATGCAACGCCTGTTTCCTTGTCGATAGTTTGTTTCATTTCGTGGGAAATAACACCGCTTCCGCCGATGACATAGACGTTTTTAACGCTTGATCTCACGCTTTGGATATAGCTCTTTATGCTTTCGTCCATAGCGCCGTTGGTTGAAACGTAAAGCAGCGGAGCGCCCTTGATACCGGCGATACTGCTTGCTGAGATAGCATCTGCAAAGCCGTTGTAATAAACAAAGAACAAGGTGTCGGGCTTAGTCTTCTCGCTGAGCGAAGCTGCTATCTTGGCACTTGTTTCAAATCTTGTTTTTCCCGAAAGCCTTTCAACACTGTTGACTTTTGTTTTTATCTTCGTTTCAACTTCCTGCGAAACTGCGCCTGTGCCGCCGAGGATAATGACTTTTTCGGGCTTGAGCCGTTCAAGCTCGGTCATTACTTCCTTTGGAACGGAGTTCTTTTCGCATATAAGTATAGGCGCATTATTCTGCGCAGCAAGCACCGAGCCGGTAAGTGCATCGGCATAGTCAAGTCCCGAAGCTAAGACCACGGTTTTTGCGCCGCTTGGGAACGCTTTTTTGGAGATCTCGCAGGCAGTTTCAAATCTGCTTGCACCGCTGAGTCTTTCGTAAGTAACGGGACTGCCGTGCAAAAAGCCGTTATCGATCGCATACTTTTCTGCTTGGCTGCCATTGGCGCAAAGTATCTTGAATCCGCTTACCTTTTTATCCTGCGAAAGATAGCCAAGCGCCCTTGTATCAATAGCTTTTACGCTTGCGGGAACGGTTATCCTGTCGAGCTTGGGGCAGCCGTAAAAGGCGTGCTTGCCGATGCTTTCAACTGCTGACGGCAGCGATACCTGCGCAAGAGCCGAGCAGTTTTCAAAGCAGAAATCGGGGATATTTTTCACCGAGCTGCCGACAGATACGCTTGCCAGAGATGAGCAGCCGCCGAAAGCTGTATGCCCGATAGTTTTTACAGAATCGGGGATAGTTATCTCACTGAGCGCCTTGCAGCCGTAGAATGCAAACTCACCGATAGCGGTTGTTCCTTGCTTTACAGCTGCCGTTTTAAGCTGTGAGCAGCCGTAAAAAGCCTGTGCGCCGATAACCCTGACGCTTGACGGGATAGTTACGCTTTTGAGCTGCGAGTTAAATGAAAACGCTGCTGCGCCGATGACTTTGACATTTGAGGGGATAGTTACCGACTGATCGCTGACAGAAGCTGCATCAATGAGCAGCCCGTTCACGATGACCATGGGATCTTTGGTACGAAGCGCATTGAGCCATTTTGTGCTGCCAAAAGCAAACGCACCGAGATCGGTTATGCTTGACGGCAGTGTGACAGTATTGAGCGCTGAGCAGCCCCAGAATGCGCTGCTGCCGACGGAGGTAACTGTTGTTGGGATAATAGCCGTGGCAAGTGATGTGCAGCCCTCAAAAGCGCTTTTGCCGATAGCGGTCGTGCCGCTTGGAACGGTGACAGAGCTTAGCGAGGTGCAGCCTGCAAACATACGCTCACTGAGAGCTTTGAGCGAGCCTGAAAGGTTCACTGATCTTAAAGCGGTGCAGCCGTAGAATGCTTCCTCGCCCACGCTTGTTACACTTTGCGGAAGCGCAAGTGAGGTGAGCGATGTGCACCTTGAAAATGCGCCTGCCTCGATAGTTCTTAAAGTTGAGGGGAGGGTGACGCTTGTTAACGGGCTGTCAGCAAAAGCGCCTGTTCCGATAGCCGTAACGGGTCTTCCTCCGAGTGTTGATGGAATGGTCACTGCGCCCGAAACGGAAGCGCTTATTATCTTCGCTCCGCCGCCCGAGACAGGCTCATAGCTGTATTTTTGCGAAGCGGATGCTGCGGCAGTTATAACGCTGCTTTGCTGAACGTTATCAGCAGGCAGAGAGCATAAATGCGCAAAGGTCATTGTTACAGCAAGGACGCAGGCAAGTAGTTTTTTCATAGAAATATCACCTCTGTATGCTTTTAAAGCACTCTGTCTGCAAATGGCAGGAGCTTTAATAGTCTTGTTATGATATATGAGCAGACGAGCGCTGCTATGGAGATACCCAGCACGGTAACAGCACCGCCGTTTGTAAGCGGGTTGAACTTTAGCACCACAAAGATGACCTTCAGGAAGATCATGTGGATAAGGTAAATACCGAACGAGCATTTTTCAAGCTCTGCTGCGATCTTATCTATTATCCCGAGCCTTTTGTCTTCAAAACGCTGCATCAGCGTGAAAACGCCTGCTGCCATTGAGGCGTAGGCAAGGAACGAATAGTTCTCAAGCAGCTGCGGATATTTTGTATCCATTAGTGTCATGTAAATAGTCAGCGCAGCTCCAAGAACGAGCATAACAGCTGCTGCAATGCTATTGAAGGCGAGCATTTTTTTGCTCAGAGCATAGCCAAGGAAAAGATAAAGCGGATAAACGCTGGCGGTGCAGATATAAAATGCCACACTGCGCTGCCTGATGATATCAACGTTTGAGAGGACGCACAAAAAGACTGTATAAAGCGTGACCAGATAAATAATATCCTTTTGCTTTGCACTTTTTGTGACGAGCCTGTAAGCAGGCATGAGCAGGTAAAGCGCTATCATAAGGTAAAGGTACCAAACGTGCTTCCAGCCGCCGCCGTAGACCATTATCTCAAAGCTCTTGGTTATAGTTGAAAAAGAAAAGTTCTTAGTAACAAAAACAGCATCAAAGCAGGTAAACAGCAGTGTAAAGATGACCAGCGCAAAAACCATTTTAGCAATATGTCTTGAAAACAGTTTCTTATAGGTCAGCTCTCTTGTGTTATCAAGAAGCAGTGCGCCTGTGACCATAACAAAGCAGGGAACTGCCCATGACATCGCATTTCTTACTGCGAGCGTGGAGTTGAGCTGCTCGGGTGTTTTGGCAAAGGCTGCCGCTGCATAAAAGGTGTGCAGCAAAACGACAGCTATGCAGGCAAGTGCTTTGATGCGGCTGTAATAAACTACACGTTTACTCAATTGAACAATGCGCCTCCGCCTATGCAGCCCTCATTGGGATCGGCTGTGGTAGTTGTTGTAACAGGTGCTGCCGCTGTTGTTGTAGTAGTTTCGGGAGCAGCAGTTGTGGTAGTTGTGGTGGTAGTTGTTTCGGGAGCTGTTGTAGTGGTAGTTTCAGCTTCCGTTGCCTTTGTGGTGGTAGTTGTCTCACTCTGCGAAGATGATGACTCGCTTGTGGTAGTTTCTGCGGCTGATGAAGAAGTATCAGCCTTTGAAGAGCTGCTTTCAGCTGCTGAAGAACTGCTGTCACAGCCTGCAAAAGCAGTAAGTACCGCACCTGCGGCAAGGATCAGTATTAGTTTTCTCATTTTATTTTCCTCCTATTTTACGACCGAGACCTTGATATATTTCCAGGTGAATTTTTCACCGTAATGGCGCATATATCCGCTGTATTGTGTTTCGTTCGAGAAGTTCGGATCGCACACGAACATTTCGCCGTTCACGATTATCTCGCACCAGGAATGGTCGCCCTTTGTACCGTTTATAAGCGGGACTTTGCCCGAGATCTGTGTGCACTGATAGCCCAGCATTCTTGCCATTTCGCAGAACATTGCCGCCATAACGTAGCAGTTGCCCTTGCGGAAAGTGAAGCCGTAGTTTGCATACCACTCGGTAGTGTGTTTATCGTCCTGCGGCATATCAGCCGTGTGCCCGTAATAAGGTATCATGTATGATGCGTTGAATGCCGACTTTATATCCCAGCCTACCTGATCCAGCTTTGCCTTTGCAAGCGGATAATACGGCAGAACGTCCAGCCGCCAGTTGACACCTGCTTTAGCGTAGCTTTCGTATGTGCCTTTATCTGCGGGCGAAACTATGAGCACGCTTGCGGATGCTGTTAAAGGCGATGACAGCTTTTTGCTGTGAAGATCGGCGGTGATGATCTTTTTGGAAGAGTCACCGACTGCTGTCACATATTCGGGGATAGTTGTATCGCCTGCTTTTTTTTCTATCGTATCGAGCATAAGCACATTGCTTTTGAAGAACGCATCGTTATATGCGGCGCAGTACTTATCGACAACGCTTTTCTCGAAGTAATATGAAAGGTATCCTTTCAGCTCGCTGCTGTTTACAGCTGTGAAAACACGGGGATACGGCTTATCCTCGGGGACTGTGACGGTAACGCTTTGCGCTGTGCCTGTTGAAGATACGGCGGCAGGGGCATTTGTATCGGTGCTGCCTGTTATATTGTTTTCATAGTCCGCACGCTCTTTAAGCTCGGTATCGAGCCTTTGCCTGCGCATTTTTTCCTCCGCCTCCGCCTTGGCCTGTGCCTGCTGTTCAGCCTGCTTATCACGCATACCCGATGTTATCAAGTCTATCTTAACATTCAAAGACAGCCTTGTGCCCTGACCTGATGAGCTTGAAAGGAGCATATAAGGCGGCCGGACCGGCATATCATCGGTATGGTATTCATACATATCCGCTTGGCTGTGCACCTGTTCATCGGCAGCTTCAGCGGCATTGTGATCGTCATCGGTGCTTTGTGTTTGTGAAGACTGTGAATATGTACCTTGCTGTGAAGATGAAGTATCTGCGGCCGTTTGCTCGGTTGACCGAACCGGCTGATCTGACTGAGGCGTTTGCACCTGCTGCTGCGAGCTGCTTTGAGCCTGTGCAGCTGACTGTGAAGCGATGCAGACATTATCGTTAGCGTTATCATTAGTATCGCTCTGATAGGATGAGCAGGAGCACAGTGAAAGTGCGGCTGCAACAGCGATAACAAGGGCACGCTTATTCAAAGTATCACCTCCGTAACCAAATTGTAACCTAACCTTTATTATATCATATCTGTTTATTTATGTCAAGAAGCGACAATAATCGACTGATAAATACTGAAACAGCAAAAAGCATCCCCGAAAGCGTTTATCTGCCTTCGGGGATCATAATTACTTTTTAGATGATGAGTAGTCGGTGTATCTCTCATAGAGGCTCTTTGCGGAGTATCTTCTGATAGATTTATCATCGACCTTGATGTCGAGTGAGCCTTCCCACTCTTCGATCAGCTTGTCAAAGTCCTCGTTCTTCATTTCTTTAAGGATCGTTTCACGGTTATCTTCAACATATTCCTTGCTTCTTTCGGTAACATCGCCCTTATAGATGATGTAGTACACCTTATCGTTTGAATACTTGATGCAGCTGCCTGCCTTCATATTCTTGACCTCGGTGATGAGCTTGCCGTAATCCTGTGAAAGAGCGTCCTCATCATACTGAGCGTAGTTTACCATATTCTCGTTCTTATATTTGCTTTCCTCAGCCTCGTGGTCGTGGTCGTGGTCTGTTTCGGAAGAATCCGAGGACGATGAAGAATCAGCCTTCGAGGAGCTGTCCGAATTCGATGAGCTGTCGGTCTTGGATGAGCTGTCTGCATCTCCTACCTTGCTTGAGCTGGAATCGGCAGCTGAGCTTGAATCAGCTTTTGAGCTTGAATCGGAGTTTGAACTTGAATCAGCGTTAGAGCTTGAGTCCGAGTTTGAACTTGAATCAGAGGTCTCCTTTGCTTTTGCCTCGACCTCGGCATTGTATTCTTCTATTACAGCATCAAATCCGTCAAACGAACCGCTCTGAGCCTTTGAGAAATACTTGTTTATAGTTTCCTCGTGCTCCTTGTTCTCTTTATCCTTGGTGCTGTCATCGGTGCTTGTGCTCTTGCTTATGGAAAGAGTCTTGTACCTGAGATAATTCTCGTTGACATACTTTACAAGCTCGTCGTCGGAAACTGCTTCCTTACCGTCCTTGCCATAGTAATAGTCAAACAGCATATCTCTCTTTTTGGTCTGGGTGAGCACCTGCTTGATAGAATCCTTTGAGATACCCATTTCCTCAAACATTTCCTTCTGAGCATTGTAAGCGTTGGTAGTAGAGGAGCTTATCGACTTTGTATCCTCATCGCTGAGCTTTAAGCCCAGTTCATCGAACTTAGCTGTGATAGCGCAGTAAGCCTTTGTGTTTTTCAGCGCATTCTCTTCAAGATAAACAGCCATCTCCTTGCCGTCTACCTTTTTATCCATAACATTATCAGAGGAGCCGGAGTAGTACATTACATACTGCTGATTGAGCAGCTCGCTGATTATATTATAGATATAGATGCCCGAGTTAACGTTTTTATCGCCCGAGTAGGTCATACAATATCTTCCCGTTGAGCAGCTTGTGAGCATCACCGCAGCCATTGCTACGCTGACAGCTGCGCTTGCCAGTCTTTTCAGCCTTGACATGATTTATCCTATCCTTTCGACTTTCTTATTATTTAAAGACATAATTTAACCTATACATTATACACCAATCGGGATTATAAGTCAAGTATTATCAGCAAAAAAAGAGAGCACGCAGCGGTGCTCTCCTGTAAACAGGGCTATTCGCCCCGATCAAAGCCTTTTGCGAAAATGCAGGATACTATGCCGTAAGGAACGGGTATGAACAGCTCCTCGACTGCTTTAAGCTCATGCTGCATTATAGCCTTTTCCGGCAGCGGTATAGTCATTATGGCAGTTGTCGGCTTGTTCTTTCCTGCCTTGAATACCAGCTCTCCGCCGAGCGAACGGCAATACATCGCCGCAACCGAGATGCCCAGCGATTCATGGTCACCGAAATCCTCAAATGCTTCAAACGGCTTGCGGTAGCTCATCAGCTTTTTCTCGCTGCAGGCATCGCCGTTGTCGCTTATCTCAATAATAGCATTGCTGTTATCGGTCCTTAGCGTGAGCGAACATTCTTTATGCTCGCTGTTGCAGTAGATATATGCGTTTATCAGCAGGTTGCCGACAGCAGCGCCGAGCCTTTCGGCATTGCTGGTTATAAACACCTTATCCTGAATATCATAAGTGAACTTTGCTTCTGTCTTTTCAAACTGCTCGTCTGCACGTTCACAAAGCTCGTTTATCACCTGTGATGCGGACAAAGGGTAATTCCTAATAAGTCCGTTGTAGTATCTTGAAAGCTCTCCGAGATTGGTCGTTGCTGAAAACGCACGCAGTATGCGCTGCCTGGTCAGGCTGTCAAGATATAGGTAGTCGATGTCGCCCATGTCTACATACTTTTGCTTGTTCAGGTCAAGTGCGCAGATTATCTGCGAAAGCTCGTTGCGTATATTTCCCAGGAAATTGCTCCTGAACAGCAGATGCCCCGAATTAGCCTCGAGCATCTCTATATCCTCGCAGCCGTAGAACGTGATGATACACCCTTTTGTCTTTTCGCCGTTTTTTATCGGCTGGAGCTGCACAGCAAACACCTTGCCCGAGGGCGGAGTGTACTGCGCAACGACAGGCTTTGTTACAGGCAAAGCAGGCTTTCTCCCTCCGAATACCGTAAGGTGCTCGGCGCTGAAGCCCTTTGGAACGCCTTTATCGTTATCCCAAACGGGTATGAGCTGTTCATCGGTCAGCATCACTGCTTTATCAAAGTCCTTATATATACTCTTGATGGTTTCCCAATTATCCATTGTAACACCTCTTTATCCTGAAATTATCCACATACATTATCTTTATATTATACCACTTTTTGCGCCGATGTCAACAAAAAACGCATAATTACGCCAATTGGCGATAAGTTTCTTGAAAATGATAAAAAGTTATCACAAATTTCATAAAAATGCTTGCAAAAATATCCGATATGTAGTATAATAGATTCAGAAATTTTTTAGGAGGTATAACAATTATGGCAGTAAAAGTTGCAATCAATGG
>DFFV01000028.1 GCA_002371625.1 Ruminococcus sp. UBA3767 | reverse complement strand
CCCTTAAATGACATCGAAGAGCATAAGTTGTAATTCTGATTTCAAAAGTAAGAAAAAATAAATGGAGCAAAGCTCCTACATATTCTGATTTATCATAGAACGCTTTTGTTAATAGGGAGAAAATAAGAAAAGATCCTCCGAAAAGACCGGAGGATCTATACAGTGCCGTTTTCGATATGCAGGTTATGCGTACAGCAGCGCTCGGCAAGCTCCATATCGTGAGTGACGATAAAGACCGTGACGTTTTAAATTCTCCAGGAGGCAGCTTCACGCCTGCTCTCAACAAATGTGCGGTAGATGCCCTGCTGCGCCATAAGCTGTTCGTGCGTGCCCTGCTGGGCTATTCTGCCCGATTCTACAACGATTATGTTATCTGCTTTGCGCACAGTCTTGAGCCTGTGGGCTATCATTATGATAGTTTTTTCTCTGGTGAGCGCTTCGATCGCACTGACAAGCTCGGCTTCATTTTCGGGATCGACATTTGCGGTAGCTTCATCAAGCACGATTATCGGAGCATCCTTCATTATAGCACGGGCAATCGATATACGCTGCTTTTCACCGCCCGAAAGCGATGCGCCGCCCTCACCGATGACGGTATCATATCCGTCGGGGAGCTGCATTATAAAATCGTGGCAGCACGCTTTTTTTGCCGCCTCGATGACCTTTTCCATAGGAGCTTCGGGCTGGCCGAAACGGATATTGTTGGCTACGGTATCCTCAAAGAGATATACACGCTGGAAAACAAAGCTGAAATTCTTCATCAGCGAATCCATGCTGTACCTGCGCACATCTGTGCCGCCGAGCTTTACCGAGCCTGAATCAACGTCCCAGAAGCGTGAAAGAAGCGAAGTCAGCGTGGTCTTTCCGCCGCCCGAAGGACCGACTATGGCGGTGGTGGTCTTTTGGGGGATATTTAATGATATGCCGTTGATGATATTTTTCTGCTCGTATGCAAAGGTGATGTTCTCTGCGCTGAGGTCGCAGCTTACAGGGGTGATATCCTCGCCGCTGATGTCCATCTGAGGTGTTGCAAGAATCTCATTTGCCTGCGAAACGCAGACATCTACCGAGCGCAGAAGTGCAGAATATGTACCTGCGTTGTCAAGCTGCGCATATATCAGGTAGGAGCTGATAATCATCAGCAGGCAGGTGAAAAGATCCATGCTGCCGCCGAGGTGGAGCAGCACCGAAGCAAGCAGTATACCCGTGCCGAGCGCTTTGAGCCAGAAGCTCTGCAGGGACATGAACGGTATGAGCTTTATTTCCATTGCGGAATTGGCGTGCTCGTTTTCGTCGATAGCTTTGTTAAGGTCACGGCTGCGCTCACCGGTGAGCCTGAACGCTCTTACCTCGGAGATGCCCTGGATGTACTCGATGACCTTGGCGATAAGAGCAGAATCCTTTATCTGCTTTTGCTTTGCCATGCCTGCGCTTGCATTCATAAGGCCTGTGTTGATGATGAAAAATACCACAAGCCCTGCAAGCAATATCAGTCCTATGCGCCAATCGAAAAAGAGTATCATAAGCGTGATGACAGCTGTGGAAAGAAGTCCCGAGCAGACTATCATAACAACTCTTGTTGCGACATTCTCAAGGTTCTGCATAGTGTTGGTAGTTACAGACATTATGCGCCCAAGGCTGTTTTCGTTATAATATCCCATCGGCAGATAGCGCAAATGCTCGGCAAGCTGCATTCTTTTCTGTGCGCAGGTGCCGTATCCGCCCTGTGTCTGAAGCATTGTCGCTTTGCTTTTTGCAATGCCTGCGCCGATGATGCTTACAAGCATTATGCCAAGGCAGGCAAGGCAGGTCTTTGAAGTTACGTTACCGTCCAGCAGCGCCCTGACCATTACGGCGATAGCAGGTATTTTAAGCGCCTCAAACATTGCCTGGAGCAGACTGAGAACTATTGAGATGTAAAAGCGTTTCCTGTCCTGCTCGGTGCAGAAATCAAAGAAGTTTTTGAGTATTTTAAACATCGCTGTCACCGTCCTTTGCTGAGATATGTGCTGCCCACATCCTGCTGTAAAGCCCGCCTTTTTCAAGCAGCTTTTCGTGTGTGCCGGACTCTTCTATCACGCCGTTATTTACGACGCAGATATTATCGGCGTTCATTACGGTGGAAAGTCTGTGGGCGATAACGATGAGCGTTTTGCCCTTGACGAGCTTTGCTACGCTGCGCTGGATAAGCGCTTCGTTTTCGGGATCGGTGTAGGCTGTGGCTTCATCTAGGATTATGACATCTGCATTCTTGAGCATCGCTCTTGCGATAGAGATCCTCTGCTTTTCGCCGCCCGAAAGGTGGCCGCCGCCTGTGCCGACTACTGTATCATAGCCGTTTTCAAGCGACATTATAAAATCGTGGCATCCGCAGAGCTTTGCAGCCTGCTCTACCTCGGCATCGGTGGCGGACTGCCTGCCAAGGCGGATATTTTCCCTGACGGTCATATCGAACAGGAAGTTATCCTGCGAAACAAAAGCTATCCTGTCGTTATAGTCTTCAAGAGGGATATTTTTAATATCAGCTCCGCCGTAGGAGATGCTTCCCGAGCCTGTATCCCAAAGGCTTGCGATAAGTCTTGCTATTGTTGTTTTTCCGCTGCCCGAAGGACCGACAAGAGCTGCGAACTCACCCTGTTTTATTTTAAGAGAAATACCGTGAAGTATCTCTTTATCCTCATAAGCAAAGTGCACATCATCAAGCACGATATCGCCGCCGTTTATGTTTGCTGTCAGCTTTTCGGGACGCACCATTTCGGGAGCGTCGATTATAGAGCGCACCTCGGTAACGATAGTATCCATCTGAGCTATATCATCGGAATAAGCCATTACACGCAGCAGCGGTTCGATAAGCCCGACTGTGAGTATGATAACTGTGATAAAGTCGGCTGTGGAGATAGTGCCGTGCATTGCCATTATGCCGCCTATCGGCAGGACAGCTATCATCGTTGCGGGCATTATGCACATAGCAAAGGTCATGTATACGTTGCACGAACGCATCCAGTCAACAAAGCTGGCGGCACTTTCCTTTGCGGCTGCGGCAAACTTGTCGTAGCTGGACTGCGCTTTGCCGAACACCTTTATGACCTCGATACCGCCGATATATTCGGCAGTTACGGCGTTGAGGTCCTTGGTAGCCTTAACGGTGCGGTTGTAGCTTTTTTCATAGCCGAACATCATCAGCGCATAGCAGACTATCCCGATCGGTACGGTTATGAGCGCTGCAAGTGCGAGCTTCCAGTTCATCGTGAAGGTATAGATAAGAATAATTATCGGTGCGCCGATGCCTGTTGTGAACTCGGGCAGGATATGCGCAAGGGTGGTCTCTATGCTGTCGATGCGTTCTACCAGCGTACTTTTGAGCGTGCCCGAGGGCTGACTTATAACATCGCCAAGCGGCATTTTAGACAGCTTATCAAGTGCCTTTTTGCGTATTACGGCAAGCGTGTGGAAGGTCGCAAGGTGAGAGCAGGCTGTTGAGAACGAGTGGAACAGCGAATGGAGCAGCCACAGTACAAGTATCACGACTGCATAGATGATGTAATCGGTCTTGTCGGTGCTGCCATCAAGCAGCAGCCTGACTATTTTTGCAACAAAATAATACGGCACTATACCGCATATCATACTCAGTGCGGCAAGTATCACGCTGGCGGTGAACTTGCCCTTCCGCTCGCCCGACTGACTGAGCAGCCAGCCGAATGAGCCGTTTCTATTCTTTCCCATTACATTTCCTCCATTTCTTTATTGCGGTATTCCTGCGGTGATGCGCCCATTACATCACGAAACGCCGCAGAGAATTTTGATGCGTTATCATACCCCAGCTGCTGCGCTATCTGAGATACTGTGAGCGACGACTGCGAGATGAGCATTGAGGCTGCCGCTTTCATTTTGTAGGTCTTTATATAGCGGTATACGGGTGTGCCGTAAACGGCTTTGAACACCTTGCGAAGTGTGGCAGGTGCGATCGTGAACCTCTCGGACAGCTGCTCGATAGTATACGAACGCTCAAGCGAGGTGGTGATGAGCGAATGTATCTGTTTTATCTTCTCGGTCTGGCGCATGGGGAAATACTGACCTTGCCGGTCATGCTCGTTAAGATCGAGCGATGACAGCACAAGCAGCAGCTCGGCTGTTTTTACACGGAAATAATCCAGCTTTGCCGCTTTGGGTGCGTGGTAAAGCTGCGAGAATATCACGCTGAGCTGTTCGTTTTCACGAATAAGGAATTCTTTATTATCGGAGCAGAATTTTTCGCCGAGCGCTTTGAGGTCGACCGAAAGAAACGGCATTTCCCTGCAAAGCGACTGCTCCGCTTCGCCGCTGACAAAACCGATAGTCATTCCGTGATAGTGCGACAGCGGAAGCTCCACCTTGCCCTCGTGGTGAACACGCTTATCTATGCGGATAGTCCCTGCATCCATATAATAATGCTCGTGGAGCGAGTTTTCGTGCTCGATGCGTCCCTCACGGCAATGGTCGATGCAAAGCATGGTCTCGGCGTTCTGATACTGCGAAACACACGAGCGCAGGTGAAAATCGTTGTACATAAGATACACGCCGTCAAACAGGCGGTACATAGTCATAAAGCCCTCGCCCGTCTTATCGTCAAGGCGCAGCACACGGCAGTCCCCCTGAGATGCGACCTGGGTGACGTTTGCGCCAAAGCCTGCTTTATCAAGTGTTTCAAACAAATCCCCGGTCATGCTATGCCTGCCTTTTCAAATTGCTTTTCGCCGGGAATATCCCGATGCTGATAAGATCCTTTCATATTAAAGCCTCCTTTGGTTAGTTTTATCTAACCTAATTCCATTTATATAGGCTGAACCTGTCAGCCCGTTGGTTATTGTAGCACATTACGCTACCGGTTTCTACTCCATTTTGCTTTTTAAGCTCCGAACTGTTTTTGGATTTCGCCGTTTTGTGAGCGTATAAATACCCGCAAGGTGAGCGATAATGCTCACTGCGGGTATCTTCAAAAAGGGGGAAGGAAGAAGTTTGTGTAACTTACGCTCACTTTGCGGCAAATCCGATTAGCTATAACTAACCATTAAAAGTGTATCACACACGCTCCGTTTTGTCAACGAAAGGGGCAGCTTTTTAGTTAGATTGCACTAACCTTTTGCAGTAAAAGACTTTTCTATTGTAAAAACAGTCAGGTATTACTTCAAACGCTTAAGTCATAGTGCAGTCTACGGAGCGTGGATTGACGCAGCGGATATAAAGGGTTATAATCAAAACAGATAGACAGGAGGCGATGATATGGATCAGGTAAAAACCGGAGAGCTTATTAGAAAACTGCGCACTGAGCTGGGACTTACACAGAGGCAGCTTGCGGAAAAGATAAACGTCAGCGACAAGGCAGTTTCAAAGTGGGAGTGCGGCAACGGCTGCCCCGATCTGTCTTTACTGACTGCATTGGCAGACGTTTTGGGAACCGATATGCAGCTGCTGCTCTCGGGAGAGATAGACAAAAACGAAATTGAGAAAGGCAATATGAACAAGCTCAGGTTTTTTGTTTGCAGTAAATGCGGAAATATCATTACTGCGACGAGTGATGCTGCGGTGACCTGCTGCGGCAGCAGGCTGACTCCGCTTATCCCTCGCATGGCGAAGGAAAATGAGCTCCTGAATGTAGAGGACATAGGCGGTGAATGGTACATTACGGCTGAACACGAGATGACAAAGGAGCATTTCATTTCCTTTGCGGCTTATCAAAGCGACAGCAGCGTTATGTTATTCAAACAATACCCCGAATGGGCGATGAATATATATCTGCCCATGTACCGATCGGGCAGGCTGATATGGTACTGCGGAAAATGCGGACTGCTTTATCAGGAGCTATGATGACGGCAAAAGCCGGTTAACGAAACTATGGCAGAGACATCACACAAAGATGGCTCTGCTTTTTTTTTAAGATAAACGGCTTGAGTATTGTCAATTGCACCAAGTTTGAAATGAGCAGGCTGTGCAGTATGACGATAATGAAGAAAATGCATTGACACGGTGTCAGAATGATGCTATACTATCCATAATGACACAGTGTCAGAACAAATCAAAGGAGAGGTAGTCATGCCAAAAGGTTCACCCGAGCTGACAGCTTCACGAAAGGAAGAGATCGTGAACGCCTGCGAAAAGCTATACAGGACGATGAGCTTCAAGGATATCACCATAAAGGAGATAGGCGAGGAAACATCGTTCACGAGGACATCTATCTATAATTACTTTCAGACAAAGGAAGAGATATTTCTTGCGCTGATGAAGCGTGAATATGAAAAATGGGCGGCAGAGATGAACGCACTTGCGGACAGCTGCGAAATAATGAGCGCAAAGGATTTTGCCGATGCCGCTGCGCACTCGCTGGAAAACCACGAGCAGCTGCTGAAGCTGCTGGCAATGAACCACTACGATATGGAGGAAAACTCCCGCCCGCAGCACCTTACACAGTTCAAGGCGGCTTACGGAGGATCGCTTGATGCGGTGAGAAGGTGCATAAAAAAATTCTTTCCGCAGACAGACTGCGAGGGATTTATTTTCGTGTTTTTCCCGTTTCTTTTCGGGGTTTATCCTTACTCTGTGGCAACTCAGAAGCAGCTTTGCGCCATGAAAGAAGCCAAGATGGATTTTAAGATGCACAGCATATATGAGATAGTTTATTGCTGCATATTGCAGCTGTTGGGAGATAAAGCATGAAATACACGAAACTCGGAAATTCAGACCTTAACGTTTCACGGATATGCATGGGCTGCATGGACTTTGGAGACGCCGCAAACGGACAGCATTCCCGGACGATAGACGAGGAACAGGACGAGGTGATAATCAGGCGTGTTGCGCAAACCGCTGAAAAGCACGGCGTTTCGATGACAGAGGTTTCGCTTTCGGGCGACAGGCTTGACGGAGGCATTTCAAAAGAAAAGCAGAGCAAGTGGATAGACAAACTGAAGTAGCAAAACAGGAGGGACTGCCATGCAGTCAAAAAAGGTAAATATCATCAAAAGGATAGTTGATGCGGTGCTGACAGTTCTTTTGCTGTTTATAATGGCTTATCAGGTCACGGGCGAAAAGCTGCACGAGTGGCTCGGCGCTGCAATGACGCTGATAGTTATAGGGCACCATATACTCAACTACAAATGGTACAAGTCGCTGTTCAAGGGAAAGTACACGGCATACAGGATAGCTCTTACGGCAACGGATATTCTGCTGCTGGCGGCATTTGCGGTCACTGCGCTCAGCGGAATGTCGATGAGCGGTCATGCTGTTCCGTTTATGTACGGCACTATAAACGTTATGACCGCACGCAAGCTGCACCTGACGGTATCCTACTGGGCTTTCACACTGATGGGGATACACATAGGGCTTCACCTGCGCACGATGACTGCGAAGATAAAAGCTCCGGCTGCGGTAAAAACTACGGCAGCTGCACTTTTTGCAGCAGCGGCAGCATGGGGCGGCAGCCTGTTTTTCAAGGGCGACATCATCAACTATATGCTTTACAAAACTCACTTTGCATTTTTTGATTACCAAAAGGCAAAGTGGCTGGTAGTCGTTGAAAATATCGCTATGCTTTTATGCTGGGCGTTTGTGGGGTATATTCTTACCGGGCTTTTGCAAAAGCACAAAAACAAAGCGGAGCTTTTAAAGCCGCTTATCTGGCTGGCAGCTGTGGCTGCGGCGGCAGCGGTGCTGATATTTGCGATGAAGGACAAAAACGACAACAGCACAGGCAGCTCCTGGCAGAGCGCTCCTGCTCCGCAGGCGGCAGTTCAAATCAGTCAGGCGCAGACAAGCAGCGAGAATTCACAGGCTGCAAACGGACAAAGCGCAGCGAACGACGTTTTTTTTGCTTATAAGCTGTGATATGGTGGTGTTTGCAACGCCGCTGTATTACTACGGGATGACGGCATAAGGTCGATAACGACTTCGGGCGAATATCCCAAAAAAGCATATCAGCTCGGAAGGGCGTTATAACGGATCTAAAGAAAGGGCTGACCTGCGCAGTCCTTTTTTGTCGGCTCTTGCCGAAAGACGAACTGTAAGTGCTTGACAATCCGGACTGACGGTGTTATACTAAAGCATATATTTAACAGTGTATTTACAAAAGATAAACAATCTACGAAAGGAAAGAACGAGTTTGAACACGCAGGATGTAAACGAGAATGCAAGCCCAATGCCTGCTCCCGAAAACACACAGCAAGCTGCCCCTGTCGGAAACAGCGCAGAAAAAACTCTGTTTTGCAGCAAATGCGGCAGGCAGTTATTGCCTGACAGCAGGTTCTGCAACTACTGTGCAGCTCCCGTAGTAACAGCTATGGGCACAGCGGATACAACGGGCACTATTGGTGCTGCGAACTTTACAGGCGGACATCAGACGTATGGCGGCGCTTTTCAGCAAAACACCTACGCTGCAAATAATTTTGCGCAGGGTGCTGTGAACGGCTATCCTTATCAGCAGCAATACCCTTCATTCAACGCTCAGCCCGGCGGTATGGGCATGGGAATGGGCGGTTTTGCGAGCCCGATGGTAAGCCCTCTTGCTACCGACCCGAGATTCAACCAATTCCAGAAAAGCGCCTTGCAGCCCGGACAGCGTGAGATAGTACGCTGCACGCAGGTTTCAAAATCATACGGGAACAACAACGCACTCAGTGCAATTGACCTTGTTATCGGAAGCGGACGTGTTATCGGTCTGCTCGGCCCGAACGGAAGCGGCAAGACCACGCTGATAAAGCTGATATGCGGTCTGCTCACTCCGACAACAGGCACGATAACCGTGAACGGTGTACCGATAGGTGCGGCAACAAAGGCAATGGTATCTTACCTGCCTGACCGCACATACATTCAGGACTGGATGAAGATCAGGAACATACTTGATTATTTCAGCGACTTTTATGCGGATTTCCGCAGACCGCTTGCCGAGACGATGCTGGCTAACCTGCACATTGATCCCGAGGCTGTGATGAAAACGCTTTCAAAGGGTACGCAGGAAAAGGTGCAGCTGGTGCTGGTAATGAGCAGGAACGCAAGCCTTTATCTGCTTGACGAGCCGATAGCAGGTGTTGACCCCGTGGCGAGAGATTATATCCTTGATACGATAATCCGTGCGCACAACCCCAATTCCAGCGTGGTAATATCGACGCATCTCATCACTGACATCGAGCCGGTGCTCAACGAAGTAATTATGATAAAATACGGCACGCTTGCACTTCACGGCGATGCCGACCTGCTGAGGAACACCTTTGGCAAATCGCTCAATGATATCTTCAAGGAGGTGTTTGCAGGATGTTAGGAAAACTGCTTAAATACGAATTTATCTATCTGGCAAAGGACTTTACCCGCACCTACATCATCTACGGATTTGAGGTAATACTGCTTGCGATCCTTATCAACATACCGGGCGGCAGAAGTCTGACTTATCTTACGCTGGTTTGGATATTCGGAGCAATATACTATATTTTCACGATGTTGCTTGCACTGCTTACTATCTCGCACAATGTCCGAAGGTTCAAGAAGAATATGTTCAGCCACGAGGGATACCTTACCAACACCCTGCCGGTAACGCCTGCTCAGCACGTTATCGCAAAGGTGATAGTCGGGGCTGTGAACTATGTACTCAGCTTTGTGGTGATATATTTAGGTATGCTCTTACTCTCAACAGGTATGGGCGAAGCCGGCAGCTTTGTTCGTTCTATGGAAAGATTATTTGAATCGCTGTATGATTTCGGTCTGCTGCTGCCGACATTTCTTATGATGGCGACCGGCTATCTGTCTTTGCTGCTGCTTTGCTACCTTATATCCTCGATAAACTCGATGATAGGTGCAAGCAAGGGACTCAGCGCTGTGCTTGCGATAGGTATAATCATTGCGTACATAATGATAATCACAATGATCACATCTTCTTCTGCCAACATTTACGGTGATAGGGGAACATCAGTGATGTATATACTTTCACTGTTCCATCTTATCGGTGCGGGTATCGAGTTTGCCTGTGTGCTGCACATTATAAAGAACAAGCTGAATTTACAATAAGCATGATACAAAAAGAGGCTGCTGCGTTATTTGCGCAACAGTCTCTGTTTTTTAGTATTGTTTTTTGTCTTCGTTCCATTTATACTTTCTCAGAAGCAGCCCGAACACGATGCAGACTGCCACGCCTGCAACGCCAAGCACTGCAAAAAGCATTGCCGCACCCGAACCTTTTCCGCTGCCGAAAAGCATATTGAACACACTTGCGCTCCTGCCCTGCATGAACGGTTCAAACACGCTGTCTGTTAGCATTCCGCCAAGATAATATCCTACGGGTATAGTGAAAAACTGCAGAGTATTCCTGCAGGAATAGACTCTGCCCTGCATAGCCTCGGGGATCTCATTGCGCAGGATAACATCAAGGTTTGCTCCCATATACGGGATAGCTATCCAGCCGCACACTGCGCCGATACACCACACGAGAGGTGTTCTTCCAAAGGCGAGCAGAAAGTTCTCGGTGCTCATTGAAAGCAGCAGCGAGAGCCATATCATTCTTATCCTGTCCTTAGGCTTTGGGACAGCCATTACGATAATGCTGCCTGCAAGAGTTGCCACGCCGACCATAGTATTCACAAGCCCAAGCACCGCCTTGCCGCCGCCCTGCTTTGAAAGTATCATTGCAGGGAGCACTGCGTTATACGCTGATGCCACGAGGTTTATGCCTGCTAAAAAGAGTATCAGGTACAGCACCATCTGCTTGCCTTTGAGCCACGAAAGCCCCTCCCCTGCCGACTTGAGCAGCGAGTTTTTTTCCTTATCCGCCTTTTCAGGCTCGGGTATTTTTATAAACAAGCCAAGCGTTATGAATGCTGCTGCAAAGGTAGTCAGGTCAAAGGCTATCACTGCCTCAAGTCCGCCAAACGCAAACAGCGCCGTTGCGAGAACAGGTGTAAGTATATTATTGAGCGAATCGGAAAACGAGCGCAGACCGCTTGTGCGCTGATATTTCTCCTTTGGTATCAGCATTGTTGCGGCAACATCGCCCGCAGGACGCTGGATAGTATTCATAAGTCCGTTAAAGGCATTGATGATATACAGATGCCAGCCCGACAGCTTTCCTGTCATCGCAAGCACCAGCACCGCCACTGTACTGACTGCTGCAAAAAGATCGCAGCCCAGCATTGTGAGCTTTTTATTCCAGCGGTCGCTCAATGCACCTGCAAAAATGCTCATAAGCACATAAGGTGCATAGGTACATATCTGAAGCATCGCTGTCTCAAGTGCAAGACCTGTTTTCTGATACAGCCACAGCGTCAGCGCATAGCTTGTCATTGCACTGCCCAGTGTTGAGAGCGACTGCGTGCTCCACAGCAGAAGATACTGCTTTAAACTTTTTTGTTTTTTCATTTTGACTTTGCCCCTTTATATTGAAATATATCGGAAATGCAAAGCCCGAGGACTTAAATTATTCCTCCATGAAGTGTCCTCAAACCTTGCATGGAGCATTTGCACTGCAATTTCTCATAGCTTTTCTCCTTTCATTATTTTATTATCGTTCACGGCAGTTCACATACCGCAGTTCACTTTGTCTTTGTTTTATTGGAATTATTATACCACTTTCCTGTTATTATTTCAATAGTTTAAAATCAAACGGCACCCACATTTTTATGCGAGCGCCGTTTTTCCATTATTATTTCATTTTTATGACAGCTCAAAGAACTGCTGCCCATTTTAAATTCAATATTATTTTATATCTTTCTTGTTATACAGCTTTGTTGTGAAATACAGCAGAACAACTACTGTGATTATGCCGACTATCAGCGCTCGCAGCATACAGCCCTCGTCGTTGAGGTTCGTACGGTAGAGGCTGTCGGGCATATAATCTGAAAGCTCGAAATCCTTTTTGAACTTAAACAGCTTGTTAATACCTGCGGAGATGCCCGTATAAGCAAGTCCTGTAAAGCCTGCGCCGCACAGGATCGCAACTATCGTACCTGCGATATTTGAGCCGATCGCTGTGGTAAGCAGCAGCACCAATGCGCAAAGTCCCGTGAGCAGTATCCATTTTATCGCAAATTCA
>DFFV01000068.1:6142-53715 GCA_002371625.1 Ruminococcus sp. UBA3767 | reverse complement strand
GTAATTGCCTATATGACTTCATCATCTCCTTTAGGACCATTTAAATATGCAGGCTACACCTTAAAAAATCCTGGAAATTATTTTGGTGCCTGGGGTAACAACCATCACTGGATTTTTGAATTTAAGGGAAAACATTACATTGCCTTCCATGCCCAGCAGATGGAAAAGAAGCTTGGCTTTGAAAAAGGCGGCTACAGAAATATATGTCTTGCAGATTTTAAAATTAACGAAGACGGCAGCTGGCCGATTCAGACTGCCAGTAACGGCGGAGTAAAAGCTGTAGCTAACTTTGATCCATACTCTCTTGTTAAGGGACCAACTTATGCCACAAGTAAAAATGCAGTCTCAACAAATAATCAGACTTTAGCCGGAATTGCTGCAGAATCTTATGTTTACCTTAAAAATGTGGATTTTTCTAAAGGTGCAGAAAGCATAACCATAAATACAGGAGCCGCAAACAAAAAATCTCTTGTAAAAATTTATAAAGATTCTATTTCCAGCGAAAAGCTTCTCTGCCAGGTAAAAACAAAGGGTAAAGGAAGCTTTAAGGAAAAAATGCCTATTGCAAAATCTTTAAACTTGGTTTGTAATATTTATATAGTATTTGACCAGAATTCAGAAATTGAATCATGGAAAGTAGAATAATTTAAGCAGGTGGATATTTAAGATGTCAAAAATAGAAGAGGAAAGAAAAGAAGAAATTAATGCCTTAATAAGCGAAATGACTCTGGAAGAGAAAGTAAGCCTTATGTTACATGAAAGTCCAGGAGTTGAAAGACTTGGAATAAAACCTTACAACTGGTGGAATGAAGCCTTACACGGAGTTGCCAGAGCCGGTTACGCAACGGTATTTCCTCAGACAATAGGCCTTGCCGCTACTTTTGATACAGAACTTGTTCAAAAAGAATACGAAGTAATTTCGGATGAAGCCCGTGCAAAATACAACGAAGCTCAGAAGGTAGGAGACTACGGACAATTCCGCGGCCTTACCTTCTGGACTCCAAACATCAATATCTTCAGGGACCCAAGATGGGGCCGTGGCCAGGAAACCTTTGGAGAAGATCCATATCTTACAAGCAGAATGGGCGTTGCAGCAGTAAAAGGCCTTCAGGGAGATGACAAAGACAACCTTAAGCTTGCAGCCTGCGCAAAGCATTTTGCAGTGCACAGCGGTCCTGAGGAAACACGTCACGGCTTCAACGCTCAGGTCAGCGAAAAGGACCTTAACGAGACCTATCTTCCTGCATTTGAAAGGCTTGTAAAGGAAGCTAAGGTCGAGGGCGTTATGGGCGCATACAACGCAGTCAACGGCGAACCCTCCTGCGCAAGCAGCCACCTTATGGAAAAGCTCTCGCAGTGGGGATTTGACGGCTATTTCGTTTCAGACTGCTGGGCGATAAGGGACTTTCACGAGGCTCACAAAATAACCTCCTCGGCTGTGGAGTCTGCAGCAATGGCGATAAAGGCAGGCTGCGATGTCAACTGCGGCTGCGTATACGAGCACCTGCTTGAAGCCTACAACGAGGGACTTATCGATGAAGAGCCTATCAGAAAGGCGTGCATTCACGCTATGCGCACACGCATAAGGCTCGGTATGCTCGACAGCAAGGAGCATTTTGACCTGCCTTACAGCATAGTTTCCTGCAAGCAGCACAAGGCTGTCTCGCTTGAGGCTGCGCAGAAAAGTATCGTTTTGCTGAAAAACGACGGCATTCTGCCGCTTGATGAGAAAAAGCTCACTACTATCGCAGTTATCGGTCCCGAGGCGGACAGCAGACTTGCCCTTGAGGGAAATTACACCCCAAAAGCCGACAGGTACATCACCCTGCTTGAAGGCATTCAGGACAGGTTCACAGGGCGTGTCATCTTCGCTGAGGGCTGTCATCTCTATCGGGACAGAGTTTCGCAGATAAGCCTTGCAGGCGACAGGATATCCGAGGCGCTCGCAGCAGCCGAAAACTCCGATGTCATCGTGGCTTGCGTGGGACTTGATTCTACTATCGAGGGCGAACAGGGCGACGCAGGAAACGAGTATTCCTCAGGCGATAAGCCCGACCTTTACCTCCCCGAAAGCCAGCAGCAGCTGTTATCTGCGTTGAAAGCCACAGGCAAGCCGCTTATCGTTGTCTGCACCGCAGGCAGCGCAATTAACACGCTCGTTGATGCAAATGCCGTTATCCATGCATGGTACCCCGGCTCTGAGGGCGGAAAAGCCCTTGCACAAATACTTTTCGGAGATATCTCGCCGTCGGGAAAGCTGCCTGTCACCTTTTACAAAAACGCTCAGCTGCTGCCCGATTTCGAGGACTATTCAATGAAAAACCGCACCTACCGTTATGCACAGGGCAATATCCTTTACCCGTTCGGCTACGGGCTGACCTACTCATCAGTGGAGTGCTCAAACCTCGCATATTCGGACTTTACCGCAACGGTAGAGGTGAAAAACACGGGCAGCGCCGCAACCGATGAGGTAGTTCAGGTCTACATCAAAGACACCTGCGAGCAGGCAGTGCCGAACTGCAAGCTGTGCGGTTTTGAGCGTGTGCATCTTGAAAAAGGCGAAATGAAAAAAATTACACTGAGTCTTGACAGAGATATGTTCACCGCCGTTGACGAAAGCGGAGAGCGCAAGGTGTTTTCCTCTGAATTTTCGCTGTTTGCGGGCGTTTGCCAGCCCGATGAGCTGAGTGAGCAGCTTTGCGGTTCAAAGTGCATTAAAATAAATGTGAAAATATAGCATCGGTACAGATTTCAAAACTTTTTCTTTACTTTTGTTATTTGCTATGGTATAATATTTTTGAAATAACGGCATTTTTCATAAAAACTCAGGTGCTTTCCGCGGTGTAAATGTTTCACGTGAAACATTTGTTCTCGGCAAGCTGCCAAGTGAGGCTTTCGGGTGCACACCGAAACAATGCATTGTTTTATTAAAGCACAGACAAAATTTAAAGGAGGCAGGGCATGAGTACATTTGCGCAGCGGCTGGAAAGCGTGATGAAAGAAAAAAATATGCGCCAGCACGAGCTTTGCAAGCTCACGGGCATTTCAAAATCTTTCATCAGCTCATATCTTGCCGGAAGGTTTGCCCCCAAAGCCGATAAGCTGGCTGCGATCTCCCGTGCCCTCGGCGTTTCGGAGGGGTGGCTGATGGGTTACGAGAACTCGGTGAAATACTGCTACGGCTCGGAAAATGTCGCAAAGATCCCCGTTAAAGACAGCAGCGGCAAAGTCAGCGCACACCTGCCCGTTGTTTACACAAGTGCCGACCACGCTAACAAGCTGACTTTCTACATATGCAGCGACGGCAACAACTTTCCCGGGATAAAAACAGGAGACAGGGTGCTGGTTGAAAAATGCGCCGATTTTGAGGACGAAAACCATATTTACGCCATTCGCAAGGACGGAAAGATAACTTTCCGCAGACCACGTTTCAACGGCGAAGTGCTTGTGCTCAGCGGCGAAAACACCGCACCTACGATATATCTTGATGATTACCACAGCGAGATCATAGTTATCGGAAAAGTTCTTGAGATAAGACGTGAGATGAAACAGGAGGTACAGATAGATGAACGAGGTTATTAAGGCACTGCTCGAAAGGCGCAGCATAAAGGCTTACACCGATGAGCAGGTAAGCGACAGCGAGCTTGAACAGATCCTTGAATGCGGACTTTATGCGCCCAACGGCATGGGTGCGCAGGCACCTGTTGTGATAGCTGTGAGGGACAAGGAAACGAGAGACCTTTTATCAGCGCTGAATGCGCAGGTAATGGGCTTTGACGGCGATCCTTTCTACGGCGCTCCCTGCGTTGTCTGCGTGCTTGCTGATGCAGGCAGGTCAACTGCGGTGGAGGACGGCAGCCTTGTTATAGGGAATATGTGCGTTGCGGCGCACTCGCTCGGGCTCGGCTCCTGCTGGATACACAGGTGCAGGCAGGTGTTTGAAAGCGAGCAGGGAAAGGCTTTGCTGAAAAAATGGGGCGTTACGGGCGAGCTTATCGGCGTAGGCTTTTGCATACTCGGACACCCTGCACAGAGCAAGCAGGCTGCCCCGAGAAAAGACGGACGCATTTTCTACATTTGATACAATGGCATAATAATAAGCACTTCCCGGCAGATATTACAGGAAGTGCTTTTTTTGTTGATATTATCCTATTTAGGCTGTTTCATCGTCAGCGAGATGCGCTTGCGCTTGAGGTCAACGCCGAGCACCCAGACCTTAACAACATCGCCTACCTTGACGACTTCAAGTGGGTGCTTGATGAACTTATTGCTCATCTGTGAAATGTGTACAAGCCCGTCCTCATGCACGCCGATATCAACGAATGCGCCGAAATCAATTACATTTCTTACAGTGCCCATAAGCTCCATGCCTTCCTTTAAGTCGGAAAGCTCCATTACATCTCCGCTTCTCATAAGCGGCGGCGGCAGCTCGTCACGGGGGTCACGGCCGGGTTTTTCAAGCTCCTTCACGATATCCTCAAGCGTTGGTATTCCCACGCCGATATCCTGCGAGAGCTTTTTGACTCCGACAGCTTTTACCTTCTGCTCGATAAGCTCCTTATTGCCCATATCGGTAACTGCAAAGCCGCACTGCGTAAGCAGCGCTTTTGCTGCGCTGTAAGATTCGGGGTGCACACCTGTGTTATCCAGCGGATCCTTTGCACCGGGCACACGCAGGAAGCCTGCGCACTGCTCAAAGGCTTTAGCGCCGAGCTTTGCGACCTTCATAAGCTGTTTTCTATCAGTAAATGCGCCGTTTTCTTCACGGTAAGCGACGATGTTTTTTGCAACCGTGCTGTTTATTCCCGAAATATAGGAAAGCAGCGAATATGATGCTGTGTTAAGGTCAACGCCGACAGAGTTCACGCAATCCTCGACAACACCTCTGAGCGCTTCGTCCATGCGTGCCTTGGGCATATCGTGCTGATACTGTCCCACGCCGATAGCCTTTGGGTCTATCTTTACAAGCTCGGCAAGCGGATCCTGCATTCTTCGTGCGATGGAAACTGCCGAACGCAGCGAAACGTCGTAATCGGGGAACTCCTCGGCAGCGAGCTTGGAAGCGGAATAAACGGAAGCGCCCGCTTCGGAAACGACCATATAGGAAACCTTCTGCGGTATCTCTTTAAGCAGCTCGGCAATGAACTGCTCGGACTCTCTTGAAGCGGTGCCGTTGCCGATAGCGATAGTCGTAACAGCGCACTTTTCTATCATTCTTGAAATTATGCGCTTAGCCTTTTCGGTCTCCTTTCTCGGCGGGGTAAGGTAAACTATACTTGTATCGAGCACCTTTCCTGTTTCGTCCACAACTGCGAGCTTGCAGCCGTGAGCATACCCGGGATCAAGACCGAGGGTGACTGTGCCCTTAACGGGCGGTGCCATAAGAAGCTGGCGGAGATTTGACGAGAACACCTTGATAGCGCCCTCCTGCGCCTTTTCGGAAAGCTCGGAACGTATCTCACGCTCGATAGACGGATAGATAAGGCGCTTATAGCTGTCAACGCACGCCTGCTCGACCAGCTTTGCGCAGGCAGACTCATTTTTGACATAGCGTGAGGTCACGGCTCTTTCGCCTGCTCCCTCGGGAACATCTATGCTCACCTTCAAAGCGCCCTCTTTTTCGCCCCTGTCTATCGCAAGCACACGGTGCCCTGCAATTCTTGAAACGCCCTCGGAGAACTCAAAATAGTTCTGATAAACGGTATCTGCATCATCGCCCGATGCTGCGGAGGTTATTTTGCCTATCTGGCTGAAAAGCGTTCTGAGATACTTTCTCAGCTCGGCGCTGTCGGAAACGTCCTCGGCAATGATATCCATTGCGCCCTGAAGCGCCTCCTCGGAATTTGCAACGCCCTTTTCCTCGCTGATGAACCTTTCAGCCTCTGCTGACGGGTCGCCGCTTCCCTGCTCAAGCACGAACGCAGCAAGCTCTTCAAGTCCCTTTTCTCTTGCAACGCTTGCTCTTGTTTTTCTCTTTGGCTTAAAGGGGCGGTAAATATCCTCGACCTCGACAAGCGTAACTGCGTTGTCGATAGCCTGAGCTATCTCGTCGGTCATTTTCTCCTGCTCGGTTATTGAGGCACGCACCTCCTCTTTGCGCTTTTCAAGGTTGCGCAGATAGTTGAGCCTGTCTGAAAGCTCACGAAGTACCTGATCATCGAGTGAGCCTGTGACCTCTTTTCTGTATCTGGCGATAAAAGGTATGGTTTTTCCGTCATCAATGAGCGCTACGGTATTGTCTACCTGCTCTTGTTTAAGGTTGAATTCCTTGGCTATGGTGCTGTTTATATCCATTACAATGCTCCGTTTCATTAAGAATTTATATAATTATTATATCACATTTGTGACATTTTGTAAAGCAGCAGCTGTTTTCGCACCGCTCAGCCTCATTGACATACTTTCTGCCAATACCCTGCCCAAAAACTAAAATGCTGTGCAAATTGATAATAATACCGCCAAACTATTGACTTTTTGCGAAAAAAGTAATATAATTTAAAAGTGAATGTATCTGTAAAAGTATCGTTTGTTTGCGGTACTTGTTTTTGCAGATGTAAAACCGTTTGCTTTGCGGAAAACAGAGCACTAATATATTAGGAGGATTTAAGGTGAAGAAAGTTAAAAAGCCGGTGTTCTTCATCGTACTGATATGTATCCTGGGATTTGCTTATGTAACATTCTTCGGGGTGCATACCTACTTTGGCGACACCAAACACACCTACATCAAAGGCGCAGACGAGATACGCTGGGGCATAGATATCCAGGGCGGTGTAAATGCTACGTTTGAGCCTGCTGCTCCGAGTGAGGGAAGCGACCAGCCTGAGCTGGGCGACATCTCAAAGGACGATATGGACGCTGCTAAGGCGATCATTGAGCAGAGACTTGTAGGACTCAACATCACCGACAGTGAGGTTTATGTTGATTACACCAAAAAGAGAATAATGGTTTCTTTCCCGTGGCAGGCAGGCGAGGAGGACTTTGACCCAGAATCTGCTGTGGCTGAACTTGGTGAGACCGCTATGCTGACGTTCCGTAAGGGTTCTGAGGCTACGGGCGAGCAGGTGCTTTCGGGTAAGGACGTTAAGAAGGCAACGGCTTATGCCGACAAGGACGAGGGAACAGGAAACTCCGGTTACGCCGTGAGCCTGGAGCTGAACGACAGCGGTAAATCCGCTTTCGGTGCTGCAACGACAGAGCTTGCTGCAACAAAGGGACAGATCTCTATATGGATGGACGAGACCTGCATTTCCGCTCCGACTGTTCAGACAGCTATCACAGACGGCAACTGCCGCATTACAGGTAACTTTACATGGGACGAGGCCAATTCGCTGGCTAACAAGATAAACGCCGGTGCGCTCCCGTTCAAGCTCTCGACCACGAGCACGAGCATTATTTCGGCTTCACTCGGTGAAGGTGCGCTGAACGCTATGCTTATCGCAGGAGTTATCGCATTCTGCATTATTGCGGTATACATGATAATCTTTTACAGGCTCCCAGGATTTGTTGCTGCTATCGCACTTTTCGGTCAGGTAGTCGGAACTGTCGCCTGCATTTCGGGCTTCTTCGGAAACATGGACAGCTTCACGCTGACGATACCGGGTATTGCGGGTATCATACTTGCTATCGGTATGGGCGTTGACGCTAACGTTATCACCGCAGAGCGTATCAAGGAAGAGCTTAACAACGGCAAGACCCTCAACGGCGCTATCGAGCTTGGCTATAAGCGTGCATGGAGCGCAGTTTTCGACGGTAACATCACGGTAGTTTTCGTGGCAGTTATCCTCATGGGTGCTTTCGGACCGACAGACAGCGTGTTCGGAACACTGCTCAGCCCGCTGTTCGCTGCTTTCGGCGCTTCAACAGCAGGTACTATCTACTCGCTGGGCTACACACTTATGGTTGGTATCATACTCAACTTTGTATTCGGTATTTTCTGTTCAAGACTTATGCTGGCATCTCTTTCAAAGTTCAAGTTCCTCAGAAACCGCAAACTGTATGGAGGTGCTAAGATAGATGGATAAGAAAGAAGTAAAGATCCTCAAGGTCTATGAGAAGCGCAAGATATTCTATGCTATCTCCTGCATCCTTATAGCTGCCTTTGTGGCACTGACATTTATTATAAAGCTCAATGTGGCTATCGAGTTCAAGGGCGGTACTATACTGACCTACTCCTACACGGGCGACATTAAAGCAGACGAGATCGAAAGCGCTGTTGCTGACACGGTATCTGATAAGTGCACCGTTACGCTCGGTGAGGATACCGCTTCGGATTCAACAACGATCAAGATCCAGTTCTCCTCTAAGGAAGGAATAAGCGACGAAAAGCAGAACAATATAAAAACTGCTCTTACGGATAAGTTCAAGGACAACGATATAAAGGTACTTGAATCGACTGACGTTGCTGCTTCAAACGGATTGGACTTTTTCCTGAAATGTCTGGTAGCGTGCGCATTTGCCGCTGTTATCACGATAATCTACATCGGATTCAGATTCAGAAAGATCGGCGGTATATCCGCTGGTGTATTCTCGGTAGTTGCGCTGCTGCACGATATGTGCATGGTTTACGGCTGCTTTGTGATATGCAGATTTGACATCAACGCAAACTTTATGGCTGTTCTGCTTACGATACTCGGTTACTCTATCAACGCTACGATCATTATTTACGACCGTATCAGAGAGAATGAAAGACTTGTGGGCAGCAAATACGAGCTTGACCAGCTGGTGAACCTTTCTATCACACAGACTATGGGACGTTCGATACACACGACCGTAACGACTGTTCTTGCAATGGCAACTGTATGCGTGGTTTGCTTCATCGCAGGCGTTTCCTCGATAATCAGCTTCGCATTCCCGCTTATCATCGGTATGATCGCAGGTGTTTACTCATCAAACTGCATAGCTCCTACGCTGTGGGTAACATGGGAAAAGCACAAGGCTAAAAAGGGCAAGGGCAGAGCCGCTAAGAACGCTAAGAAGGCTCAGAGAAGATAAGTTATAAAAAGGGACTGCTTTTGCAGTCCCTTTTGTTATTGATAAACTATGTTATCAACAGTTTTTTGACCGAAGGGGGCATAGGGGGCGATCGGAAAGCCCCCTAATAAGGACGGTCGGGGTTCTATATAGTTCGGCAAATCACTCAAAAAGGAGTTATGCAGCGATCCCTTTTTTCTTTTGTTGTTTCGTGCGGACGCAAAAAAACCGATGATAAACATCGGTCTTTTTGCTTCTCCCACATAATTTCTCTTGCTTTGCTCAGCAATAATGTATTGTTACCCCACTGAAAGAGGTATCTCCTGTAAGTACAACGAACTTTCCGCTCTTTGCTGCGTCCTTTGCGCCTTTTTCCTCAACGCCGCCCATTTTGCAGCGCAGCATATTCTTCACTGTCCACTCCTTAGGGATATACAGTTCAACGCCCGAAAACTCGGCTTTGAGATTGATAGTAGCGGATCTGCCCTGAATGACCGCTTTATCAAAGTACACCTTAGTTCCTCCGAACGAGCAGGCGATATCGCAGCTTCTGAAATCCTCGCTGTTTATATACTTGCTTGAGCCTGAAAAGCTGGTATTCATTCTCAGGTCACTTGCTGCGCCGCCGCCGACATCTTCATCGGACCAGTGCTCTGTTCCCTCGTGCTTTGTGAAGGCGTCGTCACCGCTCCAGACGCTTTTAGCCCACTTGATATTCCTTGGAACAAGCAGCGCACAACCGATGCTGAGGAACAATGCAGCGCCAAGCACAGGCCACGGAGTGAACTTCTGAATGCCCAGCTGCTCGCTGAATATGATCGCCCAGAAAGCCATGGGGAAGAATATCGCAGAGAACACAAGGTGCATACAGCCCACCACGAACAGCGGTATAAGCAGTGCCGCAAACAGCAGCGACCAGATATTTATGCTTGCAAAGTCCGGCAGCAGTCCTGCAGCTCGGCAGATTATCATTGCGCCGATAGCGATAAAGAGCAGTCCCCAGAGGACGTTTTTAATGGTAAACTTTTTCATATATCATCTTCCTTTCTTATGTATTTATCTATTTATCAAAGGTGTCTTCTTTCCTCGAGCCGCTGCTTCATCGCCTTATAATATATCCTTGAAACATATACGAACTTATCGGTGCCCATAAATCTTACAAGGCTTGAAGCGGTGATATTTTTTTCAACAGAAAAGACCTTATCGAGATTGAGTATAGCTGATTTTGAAACTCTCATAAAGCATCTTGGCAGCATTTCCTCAAGCTCATACAGCTTTTTCTTTATAGTGTACACCTCATCGGTGGTATGGGCATCTATGCCCTGTTCTGAGGTCTCAAAATAAAGTATCCTGTCGGTTGGCATAAAATACTCTGTATTGTCCTTCAGAAAGGTCAGCTGCGGCGGATGGTCGTCAAGCTCCGCAAGTGCCTGCTGTATTCTGGCGGTGTTGCTGTCAAAGCTGCGGCATCTGATAACGACCTCGTCCTGTGTGACGCTGTCATCTATCTCTATCCTTACTTTCACATCTCCACCTCCACTATGGACATTTTAATACAGTCCCCGATTTTTGTAAAGCATTTTTCACTAACAGGTTAATTTTAAGCACTAACAGGTCAAAAAGCTGCCCCAAGCGACACTTTGCAGATCCAAATACATAAGAAATGAAAAAGGGTACGGATCAATTCCGTACCCTTTATTAGCATCTTATCAGTTAAGAATAGACTTTTCAGTTTCCTTATCGAAGATGTGGATCCTGTTAGGATCAAGAGCGATCTTGATCTGATCGCCAGAACGAGCTGTTGTACGAGGTGATACTCTTGCTGTAAGAGGTATACCTACGCAGTCAAGATACAGATAAGTTTCAGCACCCATCATTTCAGTAACCTCAACTACTGCGTCAACTACGCCTGTTGAAGCCTGTGCGAGGAATGCAGGCTCATCATGCAGACACTCAGGTCTTACACCAAGTACGATCTCCTGATCTACCAGCGGTGAGAGAACCTCTTCGTCTACCTTGCCCTCAGGGATCTCAACAGAATATGTTACGCCCTCTTCATTTCTTGTAGCTGCTCTGCCGAACTCTACAACATACTTCTCACCATACTTACGCAGTGTTGCGTCGATGAAGTTCATCTGAGGTGATCCGATGAATCCTGCAACGAACTGGTTTACAGGGTTCTGATAGAGGTTTGTTGGTGTATCTATCTGCTGGATATAACCGTCCTTCATAACTACGATACGGTCACCCATTGTCATAGCCTCTGTCTGGTCATGTGTTACATAGATGAATGTTGTTCCCAGTTTCTTATGGAGCTTGGAGATCTCAGTTCTCATCTGTGCTCTCAGCTTAGCGTCCAGGTTTGAAAGAGGCTCGTCAAGAAGGAATACCTGTGGGTTACGAACGATAGCTCTACCAAGAGCAACACGCTGTCTCTGTCCACCGGAAAGAGCCTTTGGCTTTCTGTCGAGCAGATGTGCGATGTCAAGGATCCTTGCTGCTTCCTCAACCTTTCTTGCTATCTCATCCTTAGGAACTTTTCTCAGCTTGAGTCCGAATGCCATGTTCTCAAACACGGTCATGTGAGGATAAAGAGCGTAGCTCTGGAATACCATTGCGATATCTCTGTCCTTAGGTGCTACATCGTTAACGAGTCTGTCGCCGATGTAAAGCTCACCTTCGCTGATCTCTTCAAGTCCTGCGATCATTCTCAGTGTGGTAGACTTACCACAGCCCGAAGGACCTACCAGGATTATAAACTCCTTATCCTGTATCTCGATATTAAAATCGGATACGGCGATAACTCCGCCGGAGTATTTCTTATAAATTTCTCTCAATGATACACTTGCCATATTAAGAGGACCTCCTATAAAAATGTATTACTAATATTACACATTAGCTATGAACCTATTGTACCAAATTTCGTACGTATCTTCAAGAGTTTTTTTAACTAAACTTTATTATATGATATTATAAATATTGACGAATTTTCACAGGAAACTTACATTTATTTACAGGGCATCTCGCATATTGTCGATAATCTTTCAACATCTTTGTGCATTATCTCCAAACACTCTCCCGGGGCAAGTTTTTCGTCAAGAGGGAGTTCTCCGATGGCTGTACGCTTTAAAAACACCACTTTATTTCCCAGCTTTGTGAACATTCTTTTAACCTGGTGGTATTTGCCCTCGTGCAGAACAAGGGTGCACTCCAGCTCATTTTCGGGTGAGCCTTCAAACTCTGCGGGCAGGCATTTTTCACCGCCGTCTATGGTCATGCCCTGAGCAAAGAGCTGCTTATAGTTTTCCTCCCAGGGTCTTTCAAGGCGGACGTGGTAGGTTTTGGGCACATGGCTTTTAGGCGAGAGCATTCTGTGGGAAAGCTCTCCGTCGTCGGTGAGCAGCACAAAGCCGACGGTATCCTTATCGAGTCTTCCTGCGGGGAAAAGCCCTTTGCGGCGCATATTCTCCGGCACAAGCTCAAGAACTGTCGTACTTTCGCCGTCCTTAGTTGAGCAGACCACGCCCTGAGGCTTATTCATCATGATATAGATATGCTTTTTATACTCTATCCTTTTTCCGTCAAGGGTTATCTCGTCATCGGTATCGACACGCACATCGCTGCGTGCCATGAGCTTGCCGTTGACAGCGAGCCTTTTTTTGAGGCACATTTTTTTGACATCTGCTCTTGATACATCGGGCAGCTGCGAAGCTACGAGCCTGTCGAGTCTTATTTTTTCGCCCATATTACCTCCGTTACGCTTCCTGAAGCGGCTTTACGAGCCTGTTGTACGCTCTTTTCACGAACACGGCGCACAATGTCAGTGAAACTACCTCTGCGATCGGGAAAGCCCACCAGACAGCGCTCAGCCCCATATAATGTGAAAGCAGATATGCGGCAGGCAGCAGCACTATGAGCTGACGGGAGAATGAAACTATCATGGAATCGACTCCCCTGCCAAGCGCCTGCAAAGTTGAGATCATCATAATGCTGAACGAAGCTATAACAAAGTGCAGGCTGATTATCCTCAGCGCAGGGATACCTATTGCGAGCATTTCCTCGCTTGCATCGAACATTGAGAGCAATGTACCCGGTATCGTCAGGAAAAGCACCATTCCCACTGCCATGATAGACACGGCATAGACCGAGCCGTACCTGAACGCCTGGACTATCCTGTGTTTTTTTCTTGCGCCGAAATTATACGCAACTATGGGGATATAGCCGTTGTTGAGTCCGAAAACGGGCATAAAGATGAAGCTCTGGAGCTTAAAGTAAACGCCGAGCACCGAAACGGCTGTGCTCGAATAGCTTATAAGTATCTTATTGAGCGAGTATGTCATCACCGAGCCTATGGACTGCATAATGATCGACGGCAGTCCGACCGCATAGATACGCTTTATGGTCGTAAACTCGGGGCGATATTTTACAGGCGCTATCTCTATCTCCTTATTGACCTTTATATTGAGTATTATTCCCAGCGTGGCAGCGAGGAACTGTCCTATACAGGTAGCAACGGCAGCGCCTGCAACGCCCATTTTTGGAAAAGGTCCTAATCCGAAGATAAGGCAGGGATCAAGAATGATATTTACTATCGCACCAAGTCCCTGGGTGTACATTGAATATATAGTCTTGCCTGTGGACTGGAGCAGCTTTTCTGCGGTCATCTGCGTAAAAAGCCCGAGGCTTGCGATAGTTACGATATAGAGGTAGTCCTTTCCGTACTGACGGATGACCTCGGAATCGGTCTGGTACCTGTAAAAGATATCGGTAGTGAGAATGCCCACGAGCACGAATATCAGAAAGTTGAGCAATGCAAGAAACAGTCCGTTGTTTGCGGCTTTATTTGCGCTTTTGAAGTCCTTTTCACCCAGCGACCTTGACAGCAGGGCATTTATTCCCACGCCCGTGCCTGCTCCCAGAGCTATCATCAGCGTTTGTATAGGGAAGGCGAGCGAAACTGCGGTAAGGGCATCCTCGTCTATCTTTGCAACGAAAATGCTGTCAACGATATTATACAGCGCCTGAACGAGCATAGATATCATTATCGGCAGCGACATTGAGATCATCAGCTTACCGACGGGCTGAGTACCCATTTTGTTTTCCTGTACGTTTTCCACATTTACACATCCTTACTAAACATATCACACAATATATTATTATAGCACAAATACAGTGCTTTTTCAAGGCGTATTTTGTTAAAGTGCAAAAAAGAGAGCCTGTGAAGCCACAAGCTCTCTGTTATCAACGTTTACTGCTCCTGCTGGGCAGGGATAGTTTTGATATACAGCTCCTCAAGCTGTTTGTCATCGACTTCGGCAGGGCAGGCACTCATAAGCTCGCTTGCATTTTGCACCTTAGGGAAGGCAACCACGTCACGCAGCGAATCTGCGCCGCAGATTATCATTGCAAGTCTGTCAAGTCCTATGCCCATTCCTCCGTGCGGCGGTGAAGCGTACCTGTACGCATCTACGAGGAAGCCGAACTTAGCCTGTATCTCCTCATCGGTCATTCCCAGCGATTCAAACATCTTCTTCTGAAGTGCAGGGTCGGTGATCCTCATTGAGCCTGATGAAAGCTCAGTGCCGTTGAGGACAAGGTCAAACGCCTTTGCTCTTACCTTTTCGGGCGCACTGTCAAGGAACTCTATGCACTCTTCAAGCGGCATCGTGAACGGGTGATGAGCTGCTACCCACTCACCTGTTTCCTCATCCTGCTCAAAGAACGGCATTTCGGTTATCCAAAGGAAGTTATAGCCTTCCTTTACAAGTCCAAGACGCTTGCCGCAGATAAGTCTTATTGCGCCAAGAGTATTGAGCACTACCTTGTTTCTGTCGGCACAGATAAGCACAAGGTCGCCCTTTTCAGCGCCAACGGCTGAAAGTATCTTTTCAAGGTCGCCTTCACCGAGGAACTTTTTGAACGAGCAGTTAGGCTCATCTGCCCAGCGGATATAAGCAAGTCCCTTTGCGCCGATGCCCTTTGCGTGCTCAACGAGCTTATCTATTTCTTTTCTTGTGTATGTTTCAGCTCCGCCCTTGGCAACTATCGCTCTTACCGAGCCGCCGTTTTCAACAGCCGACTTGAACACAACAAAGTCGATATCCTTTACCGTTTCGGTAATGTCCTGGATCTGCATATCAAAGCGTGTATCGGGCTTATCCGAGCCGTACTTGTTCATCGCATCGGCAAAAGTCATTCTCGGCAGCGGCAGCGGGATATCAACGCCGACAAGCTCCTTGAAGAGCCTTTGAACCATTCCCTCTGCCATTACGAGGATATCCTCAACGTCAACAAAGGACATTTCAAGGTCTATCTGCGTAAATTCGGGCTGTCTGTCGGCACGCAGGTCTTCATCTCTGAAGCATCTTGCGAGCTGGATATACCTGTCGTAGCCGGAGATCATGAGCAGCTGCTTATAGATCTGCGGTGACTGCGGAAGCGCATAGAACTTGCCGGGATGTACTCTTGAAGGTACAAGGTAATCTCTTGCGCCCTCTGGCGTTGAACGCATCATCATAGGTGTTTCTATCTCAAGAAAGTCGTTCTCGTAGAAATAATCCCTTACGACCTTTGCTATTTTATGGCGCATGATGAGGTTATTCTGGAGCTTTGGATTTCTCAGGTCAAGGTATCTGTATTTGAGCTTCAGCTCGTCCCTTACCTTATCGGAATTGGTCACCTCAAAAGGCGTAGTTTCGGCTCTTGAAAGGATACGGAGCTCCTTTACATCGACCTCGATAAGACCTGTCGGCAGCTTTGGATTGACGCTTTCTCTGGGTCTTATAACGCCCTTTGCGAGCAGCACGTCCTCGGCTCTGACGGTCCTTGCCTTTTCAAATATCTCTTTATCGGTATTGTCGTTAAAAGCGAGCTGCAGCAGACCTGTGCGGTCACGCAGGTTGATGAACAGGAGATTTCCTATATCTCTCACCCTGTCGGCAAAGCCGCATACTACGACCTCGCTGCCCTCCTGCTGCGGTACTTGTGTGCAGTAATGTGTTCTGCGCAGACCTTTCATTGTATCAAGCATTCTGATTACTTCCTTTACTGTATTATAGTTTATTGTTCTTATTGCTCCTGTTTTTCCTGCTCCCCGGCTCTGGGAAACCGTTCGAGGAAGCTATAAAGAAACGGCGCTTTAGTGTCCCAGAACATAAAGAAAACACCCAGACAGAACACTGCCACGCACACCAGCGCTCCGTATTTCTGCTCCAGCGAAAGACAGACAAGTGCGCTAAGAAGCGTCAACAATGTCCATATCGCTCCGAAAATGTACGCTGCTATGGGTTTGCGTATCTTGCCTTTTACGAGAGTTCCGTGCTCTGATTTTTCGTAGGTGCCGAAAAACCCGGTCTCTCCGCCGTCACGTTTTTTGAATTTATGATAGTAGACCTGAAACCTATCTCCCTCACGCCTGCCGTAATAAAGACTTTCAAACTTATGCGCACGCATGAACTTTCCTGTTGACAGCACGTTCATCGACGGGCGAAGCTCGGTAAGCTCACCGTCGAGCTTTCTTGCGAAGCGCTTCGGGGTAAGGGTAGTTTCAAACTCATACTTCTTAGGTATTATCAGAAGCATTTAGTCCTCTGCCTTCTCTTCGTATTCGTCCGGATCGAATATCTTATCGTTTATCTTTATCTCTCCGCCCTGTGTTGCATCTACATACATTCCGTAGACAGTTGAGCAGGAGGTGCACCTGAACTGGTGAAAGAGCTTTCTTGTATAGAATTTTCCGTCATCGTCGATTATCATATCAAGCGGACAGGTAGCATACACAAGCTCCATTTCGCCTTTATCTATCATTCTCTGAAAAGAATCTATGCACATCGCATACTCCGCAGGATTGTGTATCATCACCAGCGGTATCATATCACACTGTTCACATCTTACTGCCATTTAAACTCCGTCCTTTCCTACAATGCCGCCAAGCTCGTCTTCAAGTCCGCTGAACATCTCGTTTACCATTTCCTGTGTAAAGGCATCAATAAAGCCCTCGCCCAGCGTGATATCCTTCTGCTCGCCCGTTGCCATATTCTTCAGCTTTGCGCTGCCCGACTCTATCTCGTTATCGCCCAGCACGATAACGAACCTTGCGCCTATTTTATCGGCATATTTCATCTGAGGCTTTATGCCCCTTTCAACGAGGTCATACTCAACGAAAAAGCCCTCATCACGAAGCGCAGTTGTGAGCGAAAGTGCTTTTCTGACTGCCGCTTCACCCATTGTGGCGATATAGAGGTCGCACTTTTTATCCTCGATGAAATCACATTCCTGCTTTTGCATTACCAGCAGCAGTCTTTCAAGTCCCATGCCAAAGCCAAGGGCAGGGGTCTGAGCGCCGCCAAGCTCCCCGATAAGCCCGTCATATCTTCCGCCGCCGCAGACGGTGCCCTGAGCACCTATCTCGGTAGTGATGAACTCAAACACTGTTCTTGTATAATAATCAAGTCCTCTTACGATGCGTGGGTTTACGGTAAACTGTATGCCCATTTCGGTGAGGTACTCCTTGAGCTTTTCAAAGTGCGCCTTGCAATCATCGCAGAGATAATCAAGTATCAGCGGAGCGTCCTTTGCGATAGCCTGATCCTCGGGAGATTTACAATCGAGCAATCTCATAGGGTTTTTTTCAAGTCTTTCCTGACAGGTATGGCAAAGCTCGTCCTTACGGGCAGAAAAGTATTCCTTTAAAGCCTGGTGATACTTTGCTCTGCACTCGGGGCAGCCGATAGAATTTATATTCAGCTCGATATTTCTCAGCCCTACTCTGTCAAGCACCGTCTTTGCGAGTGCAATGACCTCGGCATCGGCTCTCGGGCTTGCTGTGCCGACCATTTCGCAGCCGAACTGGTGGAACTCTCTCAATCTGCCTGCCTGAACATTTTCATGACGGAAGCAGGAGAGGATATAATACACCTTCTGCGGAAATCCCTCGTTCACAACGCCGTTTTCGAGCATAGCTCTCATAACGCCCGCAGTGCCCTCGGGACGCAGGGTGAACTGAGAATCTCCCGTTGCGGTGACGGTATACATTTCCTTTTGCACTACATCGGTAGTTTCGCCCACCGAGCGCACAAAAAGCCCTGTATCCTCAAAGGTAGGCACTCTTATTTCCTTAAAGCCGAACTGCTGGGCAGTTTCGGAGGTTATCTTTTCGACGGTGTGCCACATATACGACTTGCTCGGTACAACGTCGGCAGTTCCCTTTGGTTTTTTAACAGATAACGCCATTTTTCTCTTCCTTTCCTTAATAACACGGAAAAACTCCGCATCGAGATAACTACAACAATATATAATAACCTATTTTCAATAATAAGTCAACACACCAAAAACAAAAAACACGGCCACCCCAAAGGGACGACCGTGATCGTGATACCACCCTAATTACCAAACAGCAAAAGCCGTTCGGTCACTCTATCAGTCTTTAACGCAGACCCTACGCCCGATTTTTTTATCAAACGGGACGCTCCGAGGTGTCCTTCACCTTATCTCACGCAGGCGCTCTCACCATCCGCCCTCGCTTTGCCGTTTACAACAAGGCTATTCTCCTCTTCTCAGCAATTTATGCTATTAAATTATCAATATCTTGTAGGATTAACGATATCTCTCCAGTCAAGATCTCCTCTTTCAAGAGAATGTATCAGAGCCTCGGCAGTTGCAAGGTTGGTTGCAACAGGTATATCGTGCACATCGCACAGTCTGAGCAGGTTTGCCTCGCTCGGCTCATGCGGCTTTGCGGATATAGGATCTCTGAAAAACAGCAGCAGGTCGATCTCGTTACAGGAGATCCTTGCAGCGATCTGCTGATCTCCTCCCTGAGAGCCGCTGAGATAGCACTGTATTGCCAGCCCTGTTGCTTCAGAGACCTGTTTGCCTGTCGTTCCCGTTGCACAGAGGCGATGCTTGCTGAGTATTCCGCAATACGCAATGCAGAACTGCACCATTAATTCTTTCTTTGAATCGTGTGCGATAAGTGCTATATTCAAAACAAGCCCTCCGTTCGTTTTTAGACTATGCCGCTGTTACGGCTTTATTTATTACATTTTTATTGAAAGCGGTATATGCTCGCCCTTGATCCTTCGGGAGATAGCCGAGAATGCAAGGAAGCCCATTGAACTCGATGAAAGTGGTACGCCCTTTCCTGTTGCAAGCGGTATAGCCGAATCCTCGGGGATAACTCCGAGAAGCTGTACGCCGACTGTATCGATGATAGCATCAAGGTCATCCATCTCATCAAACTCAAATATTCTCTTATTAGCTTTATTTATTACCAGTCTCTGCTTCTGGTTGCCTCTCTTATAGAACTCATCGCTCATCATCTGCGCATCTCTTACACACACAGGATCAGGTGTTGTTACGATAAGGATAAGATCGGAGTTGGTCACGATATCAAATACCGAGCCGTTGATACCTGCTGATGTATCAATAAGGATATACTCAAAATACTTTCTCATTTCCTGAGTGATCCTTTCGATATCCTCAGCCTTGAGCTGTACGAACGGATCTGAAGGTGCACACAGCACGCTCAGGTTGGATGCGAGCCTTACGGTCGTTGTAGCCTTGTTGACATCACAAGTACCCTCAAGCACATCGCCCAGGTCGTATGTGATATTGCCCTGCATTCCGAGCATGATATCCATACATCTCAGACCGAAGTCAAGCTCTATGATAAGAGTTCTGTTGCCCTGCTTTGCAAGAGCATAACCGAGACACGCACTGATCGAAGATTTACCTGTGCCGCCCTTTCCTGAAGTAACTGCTATAATTTTTGACATTGACCCATTACTCCTTTCAAATGGCAATATACATAGCGCTGACATCCGCATCATAAGGCACTTACGCAAACGCTGCAAAAAGCACAGCCTGCCTGCCCGACTACAACACAAAACAGCAACGCACATAATTCAAGTGTTACCTACATTCTATTTTACCACATATTTTGAAATTGTCAAAGCAAAATTCAATAAAAAGTGCAAAATCGTTATTTGCTATCAATTTAACATTTATCTTTTAGTGAATATGCACAACGCAAATCAAACCGCTTTCAACAATCGCAGCTGAAAATGCCCCAAAAAGCCTGCTTTAAAGCCATTTTTGCGAAAAATGCAGGGCTGCGGGCTTTATCGGTGTAATAATCGTGCTGTGCGGACATATATATGTACAAACATGACAAGAACGGAGGCAGAGATATGTTTATAAAGACTGTTAAATTAAAAAGGCCCGGACTGCTGGCTGCTGCGCTGGTCGCTGCGGCGGTTTGCCTGCTGGCAGTTATAGCACTTACGGCTTACAGGTACGCCAAGCCCTCGGGATACGAGCTGAAGAATGAGAAACAGCGTCAGGAGCTGCTTAAAGAGATGGGGTGGGAAACGGACGATGAGCCGCTTGACCGCAAGCAGATAACCATTCCCGAGGAATTCAACGAGGTTTACAGCAGCTACAACGAGCTGCAGAAGCAGCAGGGCTTTGACCTGAGCAAATACAAGGGAAAAACGTGCGATGTTTACACCTACCGCATAAAGAACTACAAAGGGCACGAGGACGATAACGATGTTATATGCAATCTTATGGTATGCGGCGACAAGCTGATAGGTGCAGATGTGTGCTCAACGCAGCTGGACGGGTTCATGCAGGGGCTGAAAAACAGCGAAAAGAAGTGATTTGACAAGGTGCGTGGTTTTGTACTATAATAGTGGCAGTAAAGCGCAAAGGAGATACTGTCATGAAGGTTTACGGACCTGATTTTTTCAAGGATTTTCACTGTATCGGCTCAAGCTGCCTTGACAACTGCTGCCGCATGGGCTGGGATATCGAGATAGACGATGACACATACAGCTATTACAGCTCCATTGGCAATGGGATATGCGGTCACATTTCATCGGACGGGAAAGAACATTACATAATGCAGGAAAACGGGCAATGTCCTTTTTTGAATGAAAAGGGGCTTTGCTCGCTTTTGCTTGAATACGGTGAACAGCACATCTCGCAGATATGCGCTCAGCACCCGAGGTTTTACCAATGGTTCGGCTCAAACAAGGAGGCAGGCACGGGACTTTGCTGTGAAGAATCGGCAAGGCTGTGGCTGGAGCACGCAGGGAAAATATCTTTCTGCGAATGGGAGACTGACGAGGAAGATGATGACCTTGCATTTGACGCACAGATGCTGGAAGCGGTAAGGAACGCAAGAGAGGTGCTTTTCGATCTTGTGCAGTGTGATGAGCTTACGCTTTCGCAAAAGATGAAGGCACTGCTGATCTTCGGACTGAACGCACAGGACATGGGGGCGGAGGACGAACCCGAGTGCTATGACGAGCTTGCGCATATCTTCTCGGATATTGAAAAGGTAAAGGAGCTTGTCGGGCAGCTTGGCGAAAGCACGCAGGAAGAGATAACAGTGGCTTGCTTTGATGTACTTAGCTGCTTTGAGGAGCTGGACTACATGAAAGGAGTTTTCCCCGGGGCGATAGGCAGGATAAAAAGCAGGCTGGACAGCATCACCGCCAATGCAGGAGCGTTTGACAAGGCTTGCCCCGAGGTGAGCAAGCAGCTTTGCGCAGTTGGGATATACAACATTTTCAGGTATTTTATCGAATGTGCATCGGGTGCACAATGCCTGCCGATTATGGTGAGCAGCATACTGAATATGTGGTTCATAAGAATGTGGGACATTCTGATGTGGCTGGAGGACAGGGAGAGCTTTGGCATAACGGCGCAGATAAATGCGGTCAAGGAATACTCAAAGGAAGTGGAATACTCGGACAACACTTCTGCGCTGTGGGAGTGTGTTTACACGGACAGCAGGCTCAGCGCAGACAGGATCGCAAAGATAGCGGAGGTTTAAGATGAGTTTGAGAAAAAAGCACAAAGCGGCCATACCCGAGGGGTGCGAGGGACTTGAGATAAAGGTGACCTCAAGCACCTGCACGGGTGAAAGAGTGATAGGCTTTTACGACAGGCGCACCCGTGAGCTGAAATACGGCGAGCTTGTGCAGAGCGACAGCGACATTGCGGATTTTTATGAAAAATACGGCTTGAAATATGAAAAATGAATAAAACCGCACTCACCTTGCATAATAATATGTGAGGTGATATTTTTATGGAACTGAGCATAAGAAAATTCAGCATAAAGCGTTTTATTGAAAACATAAGGGTTAAGCCGCTGGCGATAGCGCTGGCTGTGCCGCTTGGAGTTCAGCTGGCAAGCTACCTTGCGACAAGAGGCTCGATGGATATTTACGACCGTATAAAATCCCCTCCGCTGTCGCCTCCGGGCTGGCTTTTCCCTGTTGTGTGGACGATACTTTTCACGCTTATGGGCGTTTCAAGCTACCTTGTTTACAGAGAAAAAAGTCCTTACACCAAGGAGGCGCTGACCATTTACGGTATGCAGCTGGGATTTAACTTTTTGTGGAGCATACTGTTTTTCGTGGCAGAGGCTTTTCTGGTATCGTTCGTGTGGCTGTGCGGATTGTTTATACTGATATTCATTATGATACTCGCTTTTCGCAGGATAAAGCCGCTTGCCGCTTATTTGCAGATACCCTACGCACTGTGGGTGCTGTTTGCGCTGTATCTTAACGCCGGGATATATCTATTGAATTGAAAAGTTCCCTGAATGCTTGCAATTTACGACAATATGTGATATAATACTTGTGTATGTATTTTGTGAGGTGAGATCGGTGAACAAGGAGCTGGTTTTTCTGCTGCTCAAATTCATGGGCGGCATTGCGATAGTAATGGGACTGATACTGCTTGCCTGCCTTGTTACGCCAAAGATCGCCCGAAAGATCGAAAAACGTCTTCCCGAAAATGAGGGATCTGCAGAGAACACGGATCCTGCGGATTACACCGTTCAGGGACCTTTTGATCCGCAGAAGCTGGACGAATACGATCTGAACTACAAAATTTATAACAAGGATATTTACGGAGTTGATTTCAAGCATGGGAAAAAACAAAAACGAAAAGATGGTTGACGCCATCACCTCAATGGATGAGGACTTTGCAAAATGGTACACCGATATCTGCAAGAAGGCTGAGCTGATCGAGTACACGAGCGTTAAGGGCTGCATGGTCATAAGACCTTACGGCTACGCTATCTGGGAGAATATCCAGAAGGATCTTGACGCTCGTTTCAAAGCGCTGGGTCATGAAAACGTTTGTATGCCTATGTTCATTCCCGAAAGCCTTTTGCAGAAGGAAAAGGATCACGTTGAAGGCTTTGCGCCGGAAGTCGCATGGGTGACTATGGGCGGAAGCGAAAAGCTGGAGGACAGACTTTGCGTAAGACCGACCTCGGAGACGCTTTTCTGCGAGCACTACGCCAACATAATACACTCATACCGTGACCTGCCCAAGCTGTATAACCAGTGGGTATCGGTCGTGCGCTGGGAAAAGACGACAAGACCTTTCCTGCGTTCAAGAGAATTTCTCTGGCAGGAGGGACACACTATCCACGAAACGCCCGAGGAGGCTATCGAGGAAACAAGGAGAATGCTGGACTGCTATGCTGATTTTTGCATAGAGTCGCTGGCTATACCTGTTGTAAAGGGACAAAAGACCGAGAGCGACAAGTTCGCAGGCGCTGAGTCCACCTACGCTATCGAGGCGCTGATGCACGACGGAAAGGCTTTGCAGGCAGGAACTTCACACTATTTCGGCGACGGCTTTGCAAGAGCTTTCGGCATTCAGTTCACCAATAAGGAAAACAAGCTGCAATATCCGTACCAGACCTCGTGGGGCGTTACAACAAGGCTTATCGGTGCGATAATAATGACTCACGGTGATGACAACGGACTGGCTCTGCCGCCTGCTGTTGCGCCTGTTCAGGTAGTTATCGTGCCTATCGCATTCCACAAGGAAGGCGTGCTTGAAAAGGCAGGCGAGCTTGCTGAAAAGCTGAAGGCTGCGGGCGTAAGAGTCAAGCTGGACGACAGCGACAATTCACCCGGCTGGAAGTTTGCCGAGTATGAGATGAAGGGCGTTCCTGTGCGCATTGAAATAGGTCCCAAGGATATTGAGAACGGTCAGTGCGTTGCTGTTACAAGGCACAACAGAGAAAAGACTTTCATCGCTCTTGATGAGGGACTTGAGGGCTTTGTGAGCGCTGTTAAGGAAAGACTTAAGGCTGTGCATGACGGACTTTATCAGAGGGCACTTGAAAACCGCAAGAACAAGACATACTCCTGCAAGACTATGGAGGAGATAACCAAGGCGCTCGAAGAAAAGGGCGACGGCTTTGTCAAGGCTATGTGGTGCGGCGACGAGGCTTGCGAGGACAAGGTGAAAGAGGTAACGGGCGTTGGCTCAAGGTGCATTCCCGATGAGCAGGAGCAGATAAGCGATGTTTGCGTTTGCTGCGGAAAGCCTGCAAAGAAAATGGTGCTTTGGGGCAAGGCATACTGATATGAACAACATACAGCGGAGGCTCGCAAAACGAGTCTCCGCTTTTTATTTTCCATTTGCCGCCCACACACTTGCAATACGGGTGCTTATGTTGTATAATCTAATTATCGAAAAGTAAACGGGCGAAAGGTCAGCGCTTTTCACACATCGCACAAAACGGCAGGCGAAAGTTTGTGAAAAATGACACAGTAAAATTGTGCGCCTTAAAACGTATATTAAATAACAAAGGGGGATAATGATGACCGACCGTGAATTTGATATGGCGGCGGAAATGATCGTTCGTGGTGACAGGAACGGACTGAAGGCTATATACGATGCTTACGCAAAACAGCTTTACACGGTCATCGAAGGCATCGTTAAAAATCCCCACGATGCCGAAGATCTGACTGCCGACCTGTTTTTGAAGCTGTGGGATACGGCTTCACAATACCGCAAAGGCAACGGGCACAAACGCTACCTGACGGTGATGGCAAGAAATATTGCGCTTGACTTTCTGCGGAAAAGCAGACGGCAGAGCTTTGACATAGATGACGACGAAAAAGAGATGACAGTCGCTGACGGGCAGAATGTTGAGGAAGATGTTTCGGCGCATATAAACTTTGCGCAGGCACTTTCGGCACTTAACCCCAGGCAGCGGCAGATAGTTGATATGCATATAGGTATGCAGATGACGCTGAAAGAGATAAGCGAGGCGCTTGAAATGCCTATGGGAACGGTGGCATGGAACTACCGGACGGCGATAGAAAAGCTGAAAAAAACTTACGAGGAGGACTCAGGGTATGGCTAACAGAATACAGAAAAGCTACAACAGTCATGTTCAGCAGTCCTCACCGGACATGGAAAGACTGTGGGCAAGGATAGAGGGAGAGATAGACAACAGACAGGCTGAGCAGACAAGAACTCAGGCTATCACGCACAAAAAGAACTCAAAGATAAGATACATCGCTGCTGCGGCTTCGCTGGTGCTGGTGCTGGCAGGTGCGGTGATATTTGCAAATGTTATGAACAAGGACATAAAGACCGATAACAAAGCGCAGGAAAGCTCGTTCAGCGGGAAAAGCGCCGACAGCAATGGCGCAAAGAGCGCAGATGGATACAAGACAGAGGACATTGCAGGCGATAACAAGGAAGCTGCCGCTGATGAGAAAAGAACTGCCAACAAAGCCGTGCCCGAAACGGATAATGCTATGATACGGGACAAGGAAAAAACACAGGAGCTTACTTCGGCAAGGACAGAGGTGAAAAAGCTGACGGTATCAAAGGGTTATATCACAGCTGACACAAACGGCAGAAAGGATATGCTGGAGGCTTTGCTGAAGAAGCTGAAAGCCTCGGGCGATGTTGAGGATTACAGCTTTAAGTACAACAGCGAAAACGCAGAAACGCTAAGCTGCGTTATAACTTACCAAAACGGCGCAAGCGAAACGATAGAGATAGGATAACAACAAAATGGCGGAAAACATACTTGAGATAAGCACACGGCAGGAATTTCGCAAATGGCTGAGCGAAAACTGCACGAGCGAAAAGGAATGCTGGGTGCAGGTGAAAAAAGGCAGACCGACAGACGATAAGCAGCTGTGGTATTTAGACGCTGTTGAAGAGGCGCTTTGCTTCGGGTGGATAGACAGCACGCTGGGGATAATCGACGGGCGGCGGATGCAGCGGTTTTCACCGAGGAAAAAGAACAGCCCCTGGACAGAGCTCAACAAGCAGCGTGTAAGGCGGCTGCAGGCACTGGGACTTATGACAGAGCATGGAGAAAAGGTGCTGCCCGAAATGAGGAAGCAGAGCTTTCAGATAGACGAGGAGATAGCCGGGCAGCTTAAAAAGGCTCGGGTGTGGAGCAGGTTCAGAAGCTTTCCAAAGCTGTACCAGAGAGTCAGGGCATACAATCTTGCGGCAATGAGAAAGCGTGACCGTGAGGGCTACGAAAAAGCTCTGGAGCGGCTTATAAAGGAAACAAGGAACGGCAGGATGTACGGTGAATGGAACGATCACGGCAGGCTGCCCGAGGACTGAGAAAAGATTTTTTGAAAAAGTGCTTGACAAATCAAACGAGATGTGCTATTATCATAATCGTAAATAAAAGCCACAAACCATTGAGCGAGAGTAAGTAACTTTATGCACCCGTTTCAAAGAGAGCCGTGGGCGGTGAGATCACGGTATGCGGACATATTGAGAATGGACTCGTGAGGGCGGACCGAAAGGGTTGCTACCCGATTAGGCGAGACGTAGAACCTGCGTTAAGGGTGCGGCGTATGATGGTACGTCAACAGCAGCGAAAGCTGATCATGGGTGGCACAGCAGGAATGAATGATATCCTGTCCCATTGTGAATGGGGCAGGTTTTTTGTTTTTATGTGCCGCAAAATACAGAAAGGATGAGTATTATGAGCGAAAAAATACCTTACAAGATCTATCTTGAAGAAAACGAGATGCCAAAGCAGTGGTACAACGTGCGTGCAGACATGAAAAACAAGCCTGCTCCGCTGATAAACCCGGCTACACACAAGCCATGTACGATCGAGGAGCTGAGCCATGTTTTCTGCACAGAGCTTGCAAAGCAGGAGCTTGACGACACCACGCCTTATATCGACATTCCGCAGGAGATACTGGATTTCTACAAGATGTACAGACCTTCTCCGCTGGTAAGGGCATACTGCCTTGAAAAAGCTCTGGGCACACCTGCCAAGATATACTACAAATTCGAGGGCAACAACACATCGGGCAGCCATAAGCTCAACAGCGCTATCGCTCAGGCTTACTACGCTAAAAAGCAGGGGCTCAAGGGAGTTACCACCGAAACAGGAGCAGGTCAGTGGGGCACAGCGCTTTCAATGGCTTGCGCATACCTGGGACTTGACTGCCAGGTATACATGGTAAAGGTATCATACGAGCAGAAGCCCTTCAGGCGTGAAGTTATGCGCACATACGGTGCAAATGTAACACCATCGCCTTCGATGACCACAAACGTGGGAAGAAAGATAAATGCTGAATTCCCGGGAACAAACGGTTCACTCGGCTGCGCTATCTCCGAGGCTGTTGAGGCTGCGACCTCACAGGAGGGTTACAGATATGTGCTGGGCTCGGTGCTTTCTCAGGTACTTCTGCACCAGACTGTTATAGGTCTTGAAACAAAGACTGCTATGGACAAATACGGCATCAAGCCCGATATGATAATCGGCTGCGCAGGCGGCGGTTCCAACCTGGGCGGACTTATCTCGCCGTTTATGGGCGAAAAGCTCAGAGGTGAGGCAGACTATCAGATAATCGCTGTTGAGCCTGCTTCATGCCCTTCACTCACAAGAGGAACTTACGGCTACGATTTCTGCGACACGGGTGCTGTTTGCCCGCTGGCTAAAATGTACACCCTGGGAAGCACTTTCATGCCTTCACCCAACCACGCAGGCGGACTGCGTTACCACGGCATGAGCAGCGTTCTTTCACAGCTTTATGCAGACGGACTGATGGAAGCACGCTCTGTTGAGCAGACAAGTGTATTTGAGGCTGCCGAGAAATTTGCAAGGACCGAGGGCATACTTCCCGCTCCGGAGAGCAGCCACGCTATCAAGGTCGCTATCGACGAGGCTCTCAAGTGCAAGGAAACAGGCGAAGAAAAGACGATACTGTTCGGTCTTACAGGTACAGGCTACTTTGATATGTACGCTTACCAGAAGTACAACGACGGTGAAATGAGCGACTATATCCCGACAGATGAGGAGATAGCTGCAAGCGTTGCAAAGATGCCAAAGGTAGACTGATCCCCCGTTAATAATTTCCCTTCCATAATAATAAAAACAAGATCCGCAGACTTATGTTGCCTGCGGATCTTTTGTTATATGCAGCAAAAAACACCGCAGGCATAATACCTACGGTGTTTGATGTTATATTTCCGAATTATCTGACGTTGCTTATGACAGCCACAAGTGTATCAGAAACTGCACCTGTTCCGCCGAATACATAGAACTTGGTTGCCTTCTTGTTCTTGAGGTACTCGGTCTGTTCATTAGTGAGTTTGTTTCCGTCTGCAAGGAACAGAGGAGCGTTCTTCATAGCTGCGTAAACGCCGCCTGCAAGTGCATCAGGGAAGTCAAGTCCCTTTGCGATGCACAGAGCTGTGCCCGAAAGAACGTCTGCAAACTTCTCGTTTACTGCCTTACAGGTAAGATATCTGTTAGCGCCTGCGACTCTCTCAACAGTGCTTCCTGCTGAAAGTCCGATAGCAGATGCTGCCGACTTCATCATAGCGTCGCTGATAACGCCTTCTCCGCCTACTACATAAGCCTTTTTAACGCTGCCCTTTATTGACTTGAGATAAGCAGCTGTATCTGCATCGATGCTTCCTTTTGTAGCAAGGTAGATGATCGGTGCGCCCTTTACGGCTGCAACTGTACTTACGGAGAGTGCATCAGCATAGTTATATGCGTAAACGAAGAATACCTCGGTTGGCTTGCCTTCGTTCAGCTCTTCCAGCTTGTTTGCAACAGCTGTTGCTGTGCCGAAACGTGATGATCCTGCGATACGCTCAATATTAGCGGCACCTATACCTGCTTTGTTTTTGAGAGCGCTTTCTACCTTTTCACTTATAGCGCCTGTACCGCCAAGTATGATAACGTTGGTAGCTTTAAGTCTCTTTATCTCGTTTATAGTTTCCTGAGGCAGCTCATCCTTATTTGTAAGAAGGATAGGAGCGTTAAGCGCCTTTGCAAGTGAAACGCCTGCGAGTGCATCGGCTGAATTCATGCCGTAAGCGAGAACGACATACTTTGTATTCTCCTTGAATGCGCCCTGAGAGATCTTGGCAGCTGTATCATATCTGCCTGCACCGGCAAAGCGTGTTATCTTATCGCCGACCTCGACCGTTACGGTAGCGGTATATCCGTTAGCTGTCTTTACGGTAAGTGTTGCAACGCCGTCATTGCCTCTTGCAGTGACTCTACCCGAGTTATCAACAGAAGCTATCGTGCTGTCGCTTGAAGTCCATGTGAGAACGTCGGTCGTTACTTCGCCATTAGCTGTAAGCGGCTGAGCTTCAAGAACAGTTGAGGTGTTTTTAGCCATTGAGATGCTTGATCCCTGCTTAACAACTACCTTTACAGCCTGCATATTGTTATCAACGAATGTGATGTAATTTGAATTAGCATTAGCGTAGCTTTCGGCTGTTGAGCCCTTTGCTGCGTAGAACACGAGCTTAGGATTGGTCTTGAGTCCGCTGAAAGCGTTGGTATCGAACTGAACGGTCTTGTTATTGCCGAACGAGATCGACTTGAGGTTCTCGCATCTGTTGAATGCAAACTTATCTATGTTTTTCAGATTGGTAGGCATTGTTACAGTTTCAAGAATATTGTTGGATGAGAAAGCGCTCTGAGTGATGCTTGTTACCGATGAAGGAACTGTGAATGACTTGCCGGCCTTCATTACAGGATAAATAAACAGCTGCGAGCCGTCCTTGCTGTAAAGAACGCCGTTTTTGCTCATATAATCAGCATTTTTGCTGTCAACAACAAATTCCTTGAGAGGATTATACTTTCCGCTGTCAAGATCCTCCTGCTTATATGTAAGGTTGAAGTCCCATGCGCTGAGGCTGATGTTATCTGTTGCGGCAGGTATCACCATTCTCGAGATGCAGTGGTTATTTTTGAAAGCATAGTTGCCGATAGTCTTTACACTTGCGGGCAGTTTAGCCTCGCCCTTGGTCGTGCTGTTTATCGTGCTGAGCTTTTCGCATCCGTCAAATGCAGACTCTGCGATAGTTTCAACTGTTGTCGGGAGCTTTATGCTTGTAAGCACCTTATCGGCCATAAACATGCTCTTTGGTACCTCGATAGCGTTCGAGCCTGACAAATCGACAGTTGTCAGCTTGGTGCAATTTGAGAACACGCCTGTGCCCAGGTCGTTATGCTCGCTTGCATTCTTTGGCTTAACGATAGTCATTTCGGTAAGTGCGGTATTTGCAAAAGCGTTTGAACCGATCTTTGAAATGCTGTTAGGCAGCGAGCTCTTTGTAGCTGTTTTTGAAGGAGCTATAAGTGCAAGTGCCGTATCGTTCTGGAATGCGTTATCGTCGATAGTTGCAACAGCGCCGTTTGACGGGAGAACTACCTTTTTGAGTCCTGTACATCTGCTGAACGCATTTTTGCCGATAGCAGTTATCTTCTTAGCTTCTGATATATCAACAGTCGAAAGTGCTGTACAGCCATCGAATGTATAGTTCTTGATATCCTGGAGCTGAGTAACAGCTGTTTTTCCGGCAGCGGTAACAGGCAGATCCTTGAGGCTCGTGCAGTTCTGGAAAGCGTAGTTGCCCAGCTGTGTTATTGTCGGGTTCATAACAACCTTATTAAGAGCCGAGCAGTTTGCGAACGCATAGTCACCGACTGATGATACATTTCCTGCGAACTTGACTGATTTGAGTTTGTTGCACTTTTCAAATGTATTATTCTGAACAACTACATAGCCCTTAGGGAACTTCAGCTCTTCGCTGGAGGTACCGTTTGTGGTCGAGCCCTCAAGTGAGGTACAGCCCTGGAATGCCTTTTCACCAACGGTTGCGAACTTATCGTTGTTATCTCCGCCGAGGATATTGAGGTACTTGAATGTAACGCAGTTAGCGAACGCTTCCTTATCTATACCGTTAAGTGTTGACGGAACTATGATAGTATTGGTCATAGCCGTTGAATTGCTTGGTGTAGCCTGAGAAAGCACCTTACAATCCTTGAACGCCTGTGTATAGATCCACAGCAGGTTCTTTGAATAAACTACGCTCTTGAGTGCTGAGCAGCCCTGGAACACGCTTGGTCTGATGATCCTTACAGCATCGGGAACTGTAACCTTTGGCAGCTTGATGCAGCTCTGGAATGCAGCCTTACCGATATCCTTTACACCGCTCATATCAACAGATGTGATACCCGTGCACGCATAGAATGTCTGCTGAGGGATATAGATGACCTTGCTTGGAATGATTATCTGGTTTGAAGCAGCCTTTTTAGACTTAGTGCTGATAGAAAGAACTTCACAGCCTGCGAATGCTCCTCCGGCTGTATCTCCGTTATAGCTGTTATCATCGCTCTTATCATATCTGTCTATTCCGACATAAGGATCAAGATCCGGTGTATCAACATAGTTTCTGTAGCTGTTGTTCTTGTATGTAGAAAGATACACAAGTCCGTCAGGCAGCACGCAGTTCTTGAGCACCCTACAGCCCTTGAATGAACTTGCGCCGAGTCCTTTAACACTGTCTGCAACTGTAATATCCGTAAGTGATGTACAGTTTTCAAATGCTGACATTCCTACCCACTTACAAACGCTTCCATTCTCAAATGTTACCTTATTGAGTGCCGAGCAATTCTGGAACATCATATCGGATATATACTTCAGTCCTTTGGGGATCCTGAATGTCTGGATAGTTTTACATCCCGAGAACATTGATGTTCCTGCTTCTACGAGTGATGAAGGAAGTGTATTCTCCACCGTGCCGAAATACACCTTGCTGAGTGCACTGCAGCTCTGGAACACGCTGTTGCCGACTCTCTTGAGTACAGACTTTGCTGCAAAGGTGACCTTTTCAAGTGCAGAATCATTAGTGAACACATTGTTGCCCATGAATCTTGTAGCCGCAGGTATGCTTATCTCTTTGATCTTTGTGCAGCCGCTGAACGCACTGTCGCCTATGCTGTCCAGCTTATTGTTTGACAGATCCACTCCCATAAGCTCTGTGCAGTTCTGGAACGCACTTGCTGCTATCTCGGTAACGTTGTTCAGCTTCATTATATTGTTATTATTACGTGTTCCCACGAAATACTTACAGCCTGCGAACACATTCTTACCGATCTCGGTTACAGTGTTGTTCAGTGTTACTGTCTGGAGCACAGAACATCCCTGGAACATACCATCGCCCAGCTTGGTAACGAATTTATCCGAGCCGCTTATCTCGACATGGGCAAGTGAACCTTGTACGGGGCTGCCGCTTGCGCCGAATCTGCAATCAAGGATAACTCCGTTGGGTCCTGCTGTAACGCCTGCCTTGGTAAGCGCATTCTTGATCGCAGTTGTATCGATAGTTATCGATGAATAGTTATCATCTGAAATGAAGTATGCAGGAGGAACAGTTATTTTGAGATACTCCTTGGTTTCGTTCTCATTGTTTTTTTCAGTCTGTCCTGCAGTGTAATTGATCTTGAAGCCGTTGACCTCAACTGTTCCTGACTGCATTGCTGCAGATGCACTGATACCAAAATCAGGCACCAGCTGTGACATCTCAGCCATAGGCATTGAGGAAGCGACCATCAGCAGCGCCATTACCGCTGCTACTATCCTTTTTTTCATTTAATTATTCTCCTCCTTATTTGTTTCCCTTTACCAATTTTGGTCTTACGACCGCTATACACAGTTAGTATATCATATTGTTGACCATTTTTCAATAGTTTAATAAAAAAAATTATACTTAAAATTGCACAAAAAAAGCGGTACGCTTAAGATAAATTTCTAAGCGTACCGTTACAATCGTTGTCAGCCTGTCAGCTTGCCAAGCTCAACTATCTCTATCTGCCCGGTAAGGATATCGGAGTACTTTATAGTATAGGACTTGCCGTCCTTACTGCTCATATCCCTGAGCCTGAACACATTCGGATAAACGCCGAGTATCTCGGCAGGCTCATTGTCTATCTTCACCTTAGGGCGTGTGATAGAAACGTTTACATGGATATGCGGATCACTGTCACGCAGTCTTGTGACCTTTTCCCTTATCAGTTCAAGCGGACTCATCTCTGCCTCCTTTTAAAAAGGTACAACACATCACGGCAGAAGTATATGACCTGAAAACTCACGCCCTCACCTGTTTTTTTCTTGCCGCTTTTGCAGTGCCGTCGCAAACAGCGGGCAGCAGGTGATATGCGTGAAACTGTTACTGAATAAAACGGGCTGTATCAATCCTTTTGTGCAGCTCTTTTTTCCATTTCGTTAAAAAGCCGATAAATGGGAACTATGCTTTCAAAATCCCGCTCGACGGTTTCAAAAAGCTCATCGCTGAACAGCAGCTTTGCATCGGTGCAGTCACGGCACAGGCAGATGCTTTTTCTGTTGACCCAGTCCCACAGCTTTTTATCCGCCTGCGGAAAGTGATCTTTCTTATACATCTCTCCTGCGAGGTAAAAGCTGTCCTGCTTTTCAAAAGCACGCCTTGCAGCTGTAAACACCTTATCGCCCTCAAATGCCATTTTTCTGAGCTGCTCCATTGCTGCTGTTGTAGTTTTATAATATCCGCAGCCATAGCCGTAGCCGTTCACCGAGAGATAGAAATAAAACTCCGGTATCAGCTCGTATGCGCTGCGTTTATGTCTGATAGAACACCACACCGAATCCCTGAATATCGCACCGCCCTTGACATATCTTGCATCACGGTAGATCCGTGAGATACATTTGGGCGTACAAACAAGCTCGCTGTCCGTTTTCTCCATCAGCGGAGCGAGCTTTTCAAGAAGCTCACAAAACGGTTTTATCACCAGCTCGTTATACTGCTGTTTATGTTCTTTGAACCATTCTCTGTCATTTCGCACATAATTCTCATCAAGAAATTCAAGTGCTTTGACGGTAAACGCCATTATCCCAGCTCCGTATCATCCGGTCCTTTACTATTCAAGACCTTTTTTAAGAGTCAGGATATTATGCCCGTCACGGTATTCATACTTAACGTCATCCATACTCTTTTTGACCATGAAAATGCCAAGCCCGCCTATCTCTCTTTCCTCTGCGCTGAGGGTGATATCGGGATCCTCTTTTGCAAGCGGATCGTAGGGCACGCCATGATCTATAAATGTTATATCCACTATCTGTGGCTTTTCGCTTATCGAGACTCTCACTGTTGCAGGTCCCACATCCGGATCGTATGCATAGTTGGCGATATTTACAAATATCTCTTCCACCGCAAGATCTATCTGCATCTGTATCTTCATGGGACACCCGACCGCTTCGAGCTGTTCATCAACAAATGCGAGCACCTGAGTGGTATTCTCGTTCAAAGCGCTGATCTCAAGTTCTTTCATGCTTCCCCCTTGTTCTGCACGGGCATAGCGCCCTGCCGGAATCTGCCAAGACTTCTTATTTTATAGTAAGAATATCGGAGAAGCCCGTTACATCAAGGATCTCCATAATATCGCTGCTTACATTGATAAGTGACATTTCTCCCTGTCTGTTCATTATCTTCTGTGTAGAAAGGAGCACTCTCAGACCTGCGGAAGATATATACTCGACCTTTTCAAAATCCAGCACCAGATCGCTGATATTTTCAATAGAGCCTTTTATCTCCTTTTCCAGCTCAGGAGCAGTCGTTGTATCAACTCTGCCTTCGATAGCTACTGTCAGCTTCTTTCCGTTTGTTTTCTTATCGACTTTCATGAACATCTTCCTTTCGGTTTGATTATTTGATATACAGCTTAATTTACATACATTTCGTATGCGGATCATCACATTTGTATTATAACACATTCTTCCCCAAAAATCAAGCACGTTTCCGCAGACCCCTCGCCCGATCATTCTATCCAGTCGACATTGGTCACATAGATTATCTCGCAGGCACCGTTCCCGGTATCGCTGCGTGAAGTGCTTGAATGCCAGTGGAAAGAGGCATCTTCGCTGCTGCCGTCAACATTCACAAGGTAGCCTCTTATGCGTATATGGTCACCCTTGCGTATTTTCTTTATTTTCTTTTCAACATCCTTTTCGGCAGGGATAAGGTGATTATTTGAAAAGTGCTCCTGCACATATTCGATGCTGCCCAGCAGCTTTACATCTGCCGCAGAGAGCGGATCGCACCGGCAGAATCTGCCCGACTGCTCCCAGTTGAAATCTATTATATCGTTATACTGTGCCACCTTGCCCCAGCCCAGTGCGGCATCGACAGGTGCAAATTTGTCGCTCAACTCGCTTCCGTTATAATCATGTGTACTGAGCACGAGCGCCTCGATATCGTAATAGCATTTAAAGGTTATATCCGTTTCAAAGCCGTCTGCGTTCCTGTGCATACCTCCGCCGTTGACCGTTTCCTGCAGCGGTTCTCTTATGCCTGCTATGCCCCTGCGTGTTCCGCTCATATAGATGCTGTGCGCAATGAACAGTGCAAGAAAGACCGCACCCACGATGACCAGAAATATTATAAGTTTATCTCTTGTCTCGAGCCTGCTTTTTTTCATCGAGATCGCCCCTTTTAAGCACGGTCTATTATCTCCGCCTGAGTCACATAGAACACTTCACACGCACCGTCGCCCGTATCCTCTCTTGTGGTACTTGACACCCAGGTGAACGATTCGCCGTTTGACTTGAGTGCATTTATATTCACAAGGTAGCCTTTGAGCTTTATCCTGTCGCCTGTTTTTATATCCAGCACCGTTTCTTTCACTCTTGAAAATGCGGGCAGGATATGGTTGTTTGCGGACTGCCTGTTCACGCCTGCAGTTCCGCCTACCGGAGCAAGATCGGAAGCATCGTTGACAGACCAGTAATACCATCTGCCACGCTGTTCCCAGTTAAAATCTATCTCCTCGTTATGTTCAGCCACCGTTCCCCACGCAAGTGCAAGGTCAACGGGAGCTAATTCATCTGCGAGCGAGGAGCCGTCATAGTGCTTGGTATGCACCACGAGCGCTTCTATCTCATACTCGTATTTATAGGTTATATCAACGGTGAAGCCATCGACTTTCTTTCTCGTTCCGCCTGTTGTCTGTGTCTGAACAGGCTCTCCAAGTCCTGCAACGGCACGCTGTCTTCCGCCGGTGAAGACCAGCCAGTAGACAAGCCCTGCCAGCATGAGCACGACAAGCATGAACGATATGGTCCTTCTGATATTTCTCCTTCTGTTCAACCGTCCCACTCCCCTTTCGTGCAATGTCCGGCAGTTTATCCTTTATCTCTTATCCCTGTCAACGAGCGACAGGAAAGCTATTCCCAGAAGTATATACACAAATGCGTAGCCTATCGGTATGCCCCACATTTTAAGCAGGTTCATAGCCTTGAATTCGTAGTCCTCATTGCCCGAGGTGCCTGCCATTGCGTTTACATTTGCGCTTATGCATATTGCGTTGAGTCCCCATTTGGAGATCATCAGGTATGATATCTTCTCGGTAGCGCCTTTAAGCTCGAATATCATTCCCGACATTATCAGCTGAAGTATCAGCACGAACGGCATTACCGTCATCGCCGTCTGCGGTGTTTTAACTATGCAGGAGATCATAAGCCCCAGCATATCCGACGAGAAGATTATAACGAAAAACGTCACCGTCAGCTCGACCGCAACAGGCATTATCGGGCCGCTCGAGGGTACATTTGCCGAATTGAAAAGCAGCGTCATTACCGTAACTATGACCGCTTCGAGCAGACACTGTATCAGCTCAAAAAGTGCGTGTGCGTTGAGGTAAGAAAAAATGCTCAGCCCCGAACGGTGCTCACGCTTGATGATATCCCTTTCCTTGCAAACCGACTGGATAGAGTTGAATATGCCTATCCATATACAAGCGCACACCAGCGCAAATGCGCCGTTTCTTGTGGCACGGTAGCCCTTGAACATATCTGCGCCCGTTACGCAGCTGATAAGGAACGTAATTATCGCTGAGCTGAGGAACACCTTCCAGCCGTTCTCGTTCCTGAATATTCTCCAGCATTTGCCGAAATAGACCTTTATCTGTTCGCCTCTTGATGACTGCATAACTTTCACCTGCCGTAACTGCTTCTGAATTTCTGAATATACAGATCGGGCTCGTCATTCACCTTTCCGACTATCGCTTCAAGGTTATCCGTATCAAAAAAGCTGTACGAGCCTTCAACATCGCCGTAATAAGCGACATAACCGCACTGATCCTGCTTGCTTTTTGCAAGCACGAGCACCTTGTCAAAGTTCTTTGCTATCCTGTTTGCGCCGTGCGAGATTATAACTATTATCTTGCCCTGGTCTGCTATCCTGCGCAGTATAGCCATGAGCTGTATCGTATAGTGTCCGTCGATACCGCTGTCAGGCTCATCAAGGAAGAACACCTCGGGATCGGCGATATATTCTATCGCAACGCTGAGCCTTTTGCGCTCACCGCCGCTGAGCTTTTTAACAAGGCTGTCGGCTACCTTATCGAGATTGAACAGCTTGAGCGCCTCTATTACCTTTTTCTCTATCTCCTCGTCTGAAAGGCTGTCGGGCAGCTTCATCTGCGCAGCGTTCCTGAGGGTATAATAAACGCTGTCAAACCCTCTCATCAGATCCGACTGCGGAACAAAGCTGATCTTCTGCTGCAAGCCTGTTTCATCGGTATAAAGGTCCGTTCCGTTATAGGTTATCTTGCCGTCGGCTTTCTCATAGCCAAGTATCGCATTCACAAGCGTAGTTTTTCCTGCACCCGAGCCGCCGAGGATAAGTATCATCTCGCCGCCGTGGAATGTGACGTTTATATCCCTGAGCAGTGCGTGGACATTAAACAGCGTTCTCACCGTTCTTTGCTGTATATGTATCTCCAGCCGTGTGCAGCCCTGCGAGGAGGACGCACGGTAATTCTGATAAACTATCCTGTCGCCAAGGAAAATGAAGTTGGTATTAACTATCCTCACACAGTCTCCCGTTTTGATATAAAGCGGCGCAGTTATCCGCATATTGTTGAGGAAAACACCGTTCACGCTGCCGTGATCGAGTATTGCCCAGCCGCCCTGCTGCCTGATGAAGCCTGCATGATCTTCCGAAACCGCCTGAGAAGCCACCATAACATCTTTCTGGAAGCTCCTGCCTATATTCACGCTGTCCGTCTGATCGGTGAGCATTATGGTTTCTCCCGTGAACACATCGGGGTGATCGAACATGAAAACGATCGTAACTACGTCATTTGCAGTTGCAGCCGTGCCGTTGTATATATGCAGCACATCGCCGTTGAGCAGCCTTTGCGGAACGTTGGGATAGATGGGCGAGCCATTATAGTAAGTTCCGTTCATGCTGCCTGTATCCATATAAAAGCAGCCCTGATCCGAGCATATAAACTTTCCGTGAGAACGTGAAACGAAGTTAGCATCAAGGTCAATATCCACCACATTGCCTTTGGTGCATCTTCCCATCGTCATCTCTCCGCTCAGAGTCACCGCTCTCATGCTGCCCATACACACCACAACGAGCTGCGGTCCCTTATACTGCTCATTGTAGTACACCGTGTTTGCCATAGCTACGCTCCTTTTTCATTCAGACATTTATCTGTTTGAACACTGTTTCCTTCTTTTCCTTTGTATCCTTTTCCTTTTCATCAGCTGTTGCGAATGTAACAAAGTATCTTCCTACTTCCTTTTCGATAGCCATCTGCTTATCGAGCGGACAGTCTACTATCGTCAGCTTCAGATAGCCCTCTTTCAGCTCACTCAGCTTTATGCCCTCAAAATACGATACTGCGATCGTCAGTCCCTTTATCTGCTTGACGTTGTCAAGCGTTGTGAGAGGATCGTTATAAACGAGCACGTTCTCGTAAGTCTTTCCGCTTGCAAGAGCGAGCTTTTGTATCTTGTTGCTGCTCAGATCCAGCACATAGAGCTTTCCGCTCATTTTTGAGGAGAGCCTTTCTATCGGGGACATATCCGAGATAGAGTTATGCGCAAAGCTGATGCATTTAAGGTCGGTCATATTCGTTATGCCGTCCAGCGTGCTTATGCTGTTCTCATCGCCCGAGAGAGCTATCAGCTTGGTGCACTCGCTGAGCTTTGATATATCGGATACTTTATTCTTATTGAAGCTGATGCATTTGAGCTTCTTTGCACTGCTCAGCGGCGAAAGATCGCTGACGTTGTTCTCGTCCATGAACACCGCCTGCAGCTCACCGCTGCTCTTTGAAAGCACCGATATATCGCTTATCTTATTTGAGCTTATGTTAACGTAAGCCAGCACCGTGCAGTTGATTATGCCGTCAAGGCTTGAAATGCTGTTGCCTGCACATTCCAGCTTTTTGATCCTTATGAGCTTTTCAAGTCCGCTCAGGCTTGACAGCTTATTGCGGCTGACATTGAGTTCTGTTATCTCCGAGCTGTCCTCCAGCGCCGAGAGATCGGTTACCTTGTTATCCGCTATATCCAGCTGCTTTACCGACTTGTTGCCTTTGAGCGCAGATATATCGCTTATCTCGTTATTGCTCAGCTTCAGATAGCTTATCCTGCTGTCCTTCAGAGCGGAGATATCGCTTATCCCGCACTGCTGTGCATAAAGTGTGCTTAGCCTTTTGAAATCCGAAAGCAGGGATATATCCTTTACCGCAGTAAGTGATATTTTCAGTGAATACAGCCTGTTAGCGCTGTCCTTTATAAAATCAATATCGCTCAGATCAGGGTTGCCCGAAAAGTCGATGCTTGTAAGCAAGGGCAGCTTGCTCATATCAAATTTGCCGATATGATCGTTTTTAAGTCCGCAGCCTCTGAGCGTAAGGCTGTGCAGCTTGCTCAGCTTGGAAAGCGGCGCAATATCTTCAAATCCCGCACTTTCCTCAATGCTCAGATATTCAATGGTATTACCCATTTCCGCAAGCTCGTCTATCGCACCCTGCGTTACCTCGCACTTGCTGATGTACACGCTTCTTACATCGGGTGAATCCTTTATTTCCTTTATCGAGTCAACGGTGACAGGCTCATTATAGAAGCTGCGGTAGCCGTTATTTCCCGTTACTGTCCTTTTGGTGATCTTTCCGCTGTCCTGTGACGTGCTTGCCTGCTTGCTGCTTGCTTCCTCGCTGTCCTTTGCCCTTAAAACCAGCAAAGTTATCACCAGCGCAACAACTATCACTATCGCCGCAACCAGCAGTCCGAGCATTACTTTTTTACGCTTGTGCTGGCGCAGCCTTTTTGCGACCTGCGCTGCAACGTCGTTTGATGACGACGGCATTTGCGGCTGATACGGTGCAGGATAATTGTTCTGCACGGCAGGCTGAACGGGTGCTCTGTAAGCCTGCTGCGCCTGCTCCTGCTGCCTTGGTGCATACTGTGTAACGCTGTCATCGGCTGCTGCCGCCGAGGCAGAACCTGTTGATGCAACTGTTTTTTCGTCATCATCCATCTGTACAGGCTCACTTTTTGCGGCCGGCGCAGTGTTTGCAGGCCCGTTTGCCGAATAGCCCGTTATATCCGACAAAAGATCATCAACGCTCTGATATCTGTCCTGCTGCATTATGTTAAGGCCCTTCATCAGCGCAGCCTCAAATTTCGGATCTACCGATGCACCCAGCTCCGAGGGCTTTTTCAGCTCATCGCTGTGGAGCCTGTCATTTGCCTCCTCGGGTGTAACACCTGTGATGCATTTATAAAGTGTAGCGCAAAGTGCATAAACGTCCGTCCACGGTCCCTGCTCACCCCTGCTCCTGTACTGCTCCTCGGGGGCATAGCCCGGCTTGAGCATAAGCGATATGCTTTTTCCCGCTCTGCCTGCGGCGTGCCTTGCAGCGCCGAAATCTATCAGCTTTACGCTGTTTTTGAGCACCATTATGTTGGAGGGGCTTATATCTCTGTGGATAAGTCCCTGCTTATGTATTTTTTTCAGCGAGAGCATTACGGGCATCAGTATCGTGACAGCATCGTCCGCACTCATCGTTCCGTTCTGCTTGAGAAAATCCGAAAGGCTCACTCCGTCCAGATATTCCATTACGATATATGCGGTGTTGTTTTCTTCAAAAAAGTCGAGTATATGCACTATTCCCGGTTCGCCCGAAAACCTTGCAAGCGTTTTTGCTTCGTTGAGAAATCTTTCTCTGCCTTTAAGGAAAGCCTCATGCTCGCTCGTTCTTGTTGCCTCGGTGATGCTCGGCGAAGCAGCTCCGTTGCGGTTGACTATGCCCGCAGGGAAATACTCCTTTATCGCAACCAGCCTGTCAAGCCTGGTATCCTTTCCGACATAAGTTATGCCAAATCCGCCTTCGCCCTTTGCCACGCCGACAAGGTACCTTGAGCAAAGCAGCGTTCCCGGCATCAGCCTGTGTGCAGGCACACTGACCTCAAGCTCTTTGCCGCATTTACTGCAAAAGCCCTGAGTCTGCTGTATTTCATTCAAACAGTATGGACACAGCAAAGCTATCCCTCCCTGCCATACATTATCGCAACGGCGGTATTGTTGTCGTTGTCGTCTTTCGTTCTTTGTCTGCGTTTTTCAAGCATTTTTTCTATCCATTCAAGCGGAGCCTGTGCCTGTGCGAGCGCATCGCACATCTCCTGCTCGTAAACATTTCCCCAGAAACCGTCGGAGCATATCAGCAAGCTGTCAAAGCTGCCCTTTTCAAGCTTATGCACATCTACCTTGATATCTTCCCCCGAGCCGAGCGAACGTGTCAGCACACATCGGTCGGGGTGCTCCCTTATGCCCTCCTCGGTTATCTCGCCCATGTCAACGCACATCTGCGCAGCGCTGTGGTCGGTCGTTCTGAAAACCAGCTGCCCTCTGCTGAATGCGTAGACTCTGCTGTCGCCAACGTGGGCTGTCACCGCCGAGTCGTCGGTTATGCACACCGCAGCTGCGGTAGTTTTCATTTTAAAGCCCAGCTCCTGCTGGCGTTCAAGTATTTTTTCGTTAGCCGTTTTCAGCACCTGATCCAGCTCCTGCGCCCTGCCGTGAGCAAGCATTTCCTCAAACGTGCTGATAACGAGCGCCGAGGCTATCTCTCCTCCACGAAAGCCGCCCATTCCATCGGCAAGCACCGCAAACAGCGAATCCTCCACGAGCCTTACATCACAGCAGTCCTCGTTTTTCTCCCTGTCGCCGATATCGGAATATGCGTTATATATCCAGCTCACGAGCAGCACCTCCGTATACATTAATACATACCCAGAATAATTATACACTCAAAGCGCATAAATGTCAACAAATTTACTGAATTTATGGCGGTTTTGTATTGCAATGTATGTAAAAGTGTGGTATACTGTTCAAAAACGATAACGGGGAGGTCGGTTTTACATGAAAAAAACTATCGCAGCGGTACTTGCAGCTGCACTTGTATTCTCACTGGCTGCCTGCGGTGACAGCTCTGCTGCCGACAAGGGCGGAGATGCTTCGGTAAGCAGCTCGGCTGTTGATCCTTCGCAGCTCAAAAGCGCAGAGGTGAAGGAAACGGATATGCTGGGCGTATTCCTTAAAAGCGGCGGCGAGCAGTTCATGGGGCTTACCCGTGAGCAGGTGAGCGAAAAGACGGGCGGCGCTTTTGACAAGAAAAACGCTGCTGAAACTTCTAATGATTTCGACACGTTTTCATTCGGAAAGGTATCATCGCTTTTCGGCGGAAAATTCGACATGGGTTCACCGCTGGACGTTAAGTGTACGCTGACATACAAGAACGAAAAGCTCACATTCATACAGTACTCGATAGGCGATGACGAGGACAAGAGCGTAAAGGCGAACGACATCGCTGAAAAGCTGATAGAATTCCTGAGAAAATCGCTGCCCGAAGATGTTAAGGAGCAAAAGGCGCAGACAAACACTCCAAAGGGCACCGCACGCTTTTTCAACGGCAAAGAGGACGGCTACATCTTCACGGTGAACAAATCAAACATCGGCAGCACGAATTTCCCGATAACGCTCAAGATAGGTGATTACAAAAGCACCTACGGCATAAAGTAAAAACCTGAAAGCAGGCAGCCGAGGCTGTCTGTTTTTTTGCGCAAAAAAATATTTTTCATTTTAGCTTTATTTAAAGCACGCCTGTTACAATTAGGTCAGTACAAGGAAAGAGGGCGGTAAAAATGAAAAACAAAAAGTACTCGGCGCTTATTGCAATAATGGCGCTGTGCCTCATGGCAACGGGCTGTGCAGGCTCAAAGGACAGCAGCATTTCACAGGCTGAGCAGGAAAGCTCCTACTCGGCGCAGCAAAGCGAAACGGACAGCAGCAGTGAAGACAGCGAGAACAGCGAGAGCAGCGAAAGCTCAAAGCACAAAAAGGACAGCTCGCAAAGCGGAGAAAGCTCGGATACGGCTTCCGACAGCAGCTCTGAAAAGTCTTCCAAAAAGAAGACGAAAAGCAGCACCGACAGCAGCTCCGACAAGGACAGCACTTCTTCGGAAAGCTCTGACAGCAGCTCCGAGAAAAAGTCAGGCTCAAAAAAGAGCAGGAGCAGCTCCGACAGTTCGTCCGGCAGTTCAAAGGGCAGCTCAAAGGGCAGGAAGAAAAAGTCCTCCTCCGACAGCAGCAAGTCTTCAACCGACAGCAGCAGCGACTCAACAACGGGGGCTTCCAAGAAGCCCTCCGCCTCGGGCGGACAGAGCAGCTCGGGCAGCAGCGTGAGCAGGAAAAACTCCAAAAAGAGCAAAACAAAGTCGTCCTCATCATCGTCATCATCTTCATCGGCCAGCAAAAAATCGAGCTCGTCATCGGGCAGCAGTAAATCAAACTCGTCAGGCAGCACAGCTTCATCAGACAGCAGCGCTTCGCAGACGACTCAGCAGCCTTCCGCTCCTGCCGACACAGCGACAGAAAGCACCACTGCCGTAACAGAAGAAAAAACCACGCTTACCGAGAAGGATGATACCGAGAACACTCAGGTAACTACCGAGCAAGACGACACCGAGATAAATAAAACTCCCGATGAGGAGACCGAGCAGGAGGAACAAAGCGAAACAGACAACGAGGGATCTTCCGACGAAGAGACTCAGCGGGAAGAACAAACCGAAACGGAAAGCGAGGAAACCTCCGACGAGGAGACTCAGCGGGAAGAGCAAAGCGAAACAGAAGACGAAGAAACTCCCGATGAGGAGACCGAGCAGGAAAAACAAACCGAAACAGAAGACGAAGAATCTTCCGGCGAGGAGACCGAGCAGGAAGAGCAAAGCGAAACAGAAAACGAGGAATCTTCCGACGAGGAGACCGAGCAGGAAACGCAGAATGAAAATGGATAAAATAAAACTCGGACAGGCATTTTCAAATGCTTATCCGAGTTTTTGATTTTTATATCAGCCTTGTTCGTCTATCCACTTTTCCAGCTCTTCCTTGGCAGAGCTTACCGAACCGCCTCTTACCGAATAGCCGTCCTTTACCTGTGCATCAGGCTCGAGCGATTTGAACTTGTCCACCGAATCAGCCATTGAGCTGCCCTCGTGCGTTGTAACGGGAATCAGCGTTTTGCCCGAAAGATCGTACTTGTCAAAGAACGAGTATATCGCCTGCGGCATGGTATACCACCACACAGGGTATACAACATACACCGTCTTATAGGCGCTCACATCCACCGATGTTTCAAGCTCGGGAAGCTCGCCGTCCTTCTGCTCCTGCTTGGCATAATCCACAAGCTCGTCATAATCCAGCGGATAATCCTTTACAGTTTTTATCGAGAACAGGTCGCCGCCTGTTTTTTCCGAGATAATGGTCGCAAGCACCGCTGCATTTCCCATTTCCCTGCCGTTGAAATTTGCCTTTGAAGCAGATGATATAACGTCGTCCTTGCCGTTTTCGGCTGCTGTGAAATATGCAACGAGTATATCCGAGCTTTTCTGACTTGCGTTGCTGCTGCCGCCCGATGCATTGCTGCTCTCCCCTGCCGCAGCTGAAGAAGCACTGCTTGCCGAAGATGTACTGCTGCCCGATGAATTGCTGCTCTGCGAGCTGCTTGTATCACCGCACGCTGTCATTACCGAAAAAGTCATAACTACCGCTGCTGCCAGCGCTGATATCCTTTTCATACCGCACCTCCCGTGTTACCTTAAAGTCTTTCCCTGCTGCTATTATGATAACACAAAAACTGCGAAAAGTAAAATAACTGTTTTGCATAGAGGTATAACCGGCAGTTATAGCAGCCGCTTTTCAATGCCTTAAAAGGCTATTCCTGCGATAGCATTGTTTATCCTTGAGATAGTATAATCACTTACAGCTCCCACGCCGCCGAAAGCATAAAGATTATTATAGCTCTTGCCCTTGAGGTATTTTCTCTGAGCGTCGTTGAGCTCATTATCCGCAAGGAAAAGCGGTGCTTTCATTACAGCCGCCAGCACTCCGCCCGAAAGCGCATCAGGGAAATCAAGTCCCTTTGCAACGCAGATGCTCTTTCCCGTCAGCACCGATGCGAATGCATTGTTCACCGCTGCGCAGGTATCATATCTGTTCGCACCGGCTATCCTTGTTATAGCCTTGTCCTTTATCGTTGTGCTCACCGTAAGCCCCAGCGCACTGCCTGCCTGTTTGAGAACAGCATCGCTGATTATACCGCTGCCGCCGATTACGTAGGCTTTTTTCACGCTGCCCTTTATGCTTTTGAGGTAAGCCAGTATATCACTGTCTATGCTGTCCTTGCCAAGATAAAGTATCGGCGCACCCTTTACACCTGCCGCAGCACCTGCCGAGAGCGCATCGGGGTAATTGAGCCCGTAAACAAAGAATATCTCGCCGGGAGCCTTGGTCAGCTTCTTTGCTATTTCAACGGCGGTAGAATATCTCGTATCTCCTGCTATCCTTGTTATGTTCTTTTCCTGTATGCCCAGCTTTTTCAGCTCAGTGATAACGTTTTTGCCTATAACGCCCTCGCCGCCGAGCAGGATTATTTTCTTCGGCTCGTGAATCTTTATCGCCGCCCGGGTATCATCAGGCAGAGAGTTCTTAGCCGTCAGAAGTATGGGCATCTCGCTTTGTGCCGCAAGCGGAACGCCTGCAAGCGCATCGGCATAATTAAGCCCGTTTGCAAGGATCACAGTTTCAGAGCCTGTGTTTACCTTCAGCGATATATCGGCTGCTGTGCCGTAGCGGTCATATCCGTAAAGCCTGTTCTTTTTGGGAACATAGCCTACACTTAACCCGTTTTGCTTTGCATAAGCCTCCGCCTTTGAGCCTTTTGAGCAATACAGCTTGAAGCCCGGCAGAAAACAGTAATCTTTCAATTTCTGATCGTAAGTATACCCCAGAGCATATTCCCCTATCGTTTTTACCGAATCGGGAACGACTATGCTTTTGAGCTTTTCAGTCTGATAAAAAGCATAATCGCCTATCGTTTCAAGCCGCTCGGAAAGCATAGCCTTTTCTATGTTGTGACATTCAGCAAAAGCATCGTTTCCTATCTCATATACCGTCTCAGGAACGCTCACGCTTTTAAGTCCGTTGCAGCGCACGAAAGACCAGCGTCCTATTTCCTGGAGATCATCGGGGAATACAAAATCCTCGAGTGAATTGCAGTCATAGAATACATCCGAATGTATGACCCACATCCACGATCTGAATGTTACTTTTTTAAGGTTTTTGCAGCTGAAAAATGTCCCCGGACAAAGTTCCTTCATACTTTTTCCGAGTGTTGCCGAAACAAGTCCCGTGCAGTCCTCAAACGCCTCAAAGTCCACCTCGGTGACCTTGTCCGGTATCACGACTTCTTTGAGCCCCGTGCAATTACTGAATGCTCTTCCCCTTATCTCAGCAAGATCCTTCGGGAAGGATACCCCGGTTATGTTCTTATTATCTCTGAAAGCTGCTTCAGCGATTATCGTTATATTTGCGGGTATATTTACCTTGCCCTTGCAGCCCTTGCCGTCCACAAGAACATTGTTGACACACACCATCGGATCTTTTGCTTGCTGCAGGCTCAGCCATTTTGTGCCTGCGAACGCATCACGGTCAATATCGTTCACCGTTTTGGGAATATCCAGCGAGGCAAGCTCCTTGCAATCCTTAAACACACACATTTCCAGCTTTTTCAGTGAATTCGGCAGAACCACTTTCGTCAGTGCGCTGCAGCGTTCAAAAGCATAATCGCCTATTTCGGTTACACCGTCAGGAACAGTAACGCTGCGGAGAGTTGTATTGCCATAAAACGAATTTTTCCCCACTCTCGTTACCTTTTTCCCGTTTATCTCCGCAGGTATCGCAACAGTCGCTGCCGAGCCTTGGTATTTTGTTATCTGCAGCGTACCGTCATCATTTTCCTTATACTCATAATCCCCCGAGATATCGGCACTTGCGGTGATAATACCGTCCTGTCCGGGCCGTGTCTGCGGAAGATAGGCTGCGCTGCCGAACAGCAGCAGCAGCGAAAGAACGAACGATAGTGTTTTCCTTTTCATTTCTTTTACCCCTTTTCTTGTCTGTCTGTTTCCCCTTAAAGCAGTGCTGTTTGTGCCCTGCATACTTGATTATATTCTATCAGATAAAAACAATTTCGTCAACTATTATTCATAATTTTCCGCAGAAAGTATCAGCTGCAAAACACAAGGCGAGGGAATTGCGGACAGCCGCAACACCACTCAGTCGCCCGACACGCTTCTGAT
>DFFV01000068.1:0-6075 GCA_002371625.1 Ruminococcus sp. UBA3767 | reverse complement strand
TAATTCCGGAGCAGTGCGAAAGCAGCCTCCCCCCACATTGCAGTCTGCGACGGACAAGCGGACAGCCGCAACACCACTCAGTCGCCCGACACACTTCTGATAATTCCGGAGCAGTGCGAAAGCAGTCTCCCCCACATTGCAGTCTGCGACGGACAAGCGGACAGCCGCAACACCCCTCAGTCGCCCGACACGCTTCTGATAATTCCGGAGCAGTGCGAAAGCAGTCTCCCCCACATTGCAGTCTGCGACGGACAAGCGGACAGCCGCTGCTGTTGACTTGATGAGGATAATCTGCTAAAATGGTACTGATATAATGTCGGGCGAAAATTCTCTGCGCTCGGCAAAAGGAGGACAACGAAAAATATGAACAAGACCGTATCAGGACAGCGAAGTGCCTATTGGGATAACCTTAAAGGACTGCTCATGCTGCTGGTTGTATTTGCACATATAATCTATCTGCTTCAGCAAAGGTCGCCCCACATCGACAGGATAGTAGACTATATCTATATATTCCACATGCCTGCCTTTGTGTTTATCTCGGGCTATTTCGGCAAGAGCGAAAAGTCGCACAGCCTTGAAGGCATTGTAAAGCTGATATTCCTTTACTTTATTTTCAACAGTACTGTTGGCTTTATTTACGGGTTTGAATCGCTGCTGATGCCGATGTACTCTTACTGGTACCTGCTTGCGCTGATAGCGTGGCGCCTGACTGCGCACCACATTGCAAAGTTCAAAGAGATAAACCTGATACTTTTTGCAGTTGCGCTGTTTGCAGGCTTTTACCCGAGCATTGACAATACGTTCTCTGCCGCAAGGATAATCGGCTTTTACCCATACTATATGCTGGGCTACCAGCTGAGCACACAAAAGAGCGAGCAGCTCATAAATAAAAAGTATTCAAAAAGAGCACCGCTGGGACTGCTTTTGTTCGCTGTAACGGCAGGCGCAGCAGTTGCGGCAAGGATATTCTTTGAGTATAACGATGAGGACCTTCAGATGTCATCATACGCAGGTCCTATGGACGCATTCGGCAGGATAGTTCTTTATATCCTCGCATTCTCGGCTATCTACGCTCTGCGCTGCCTTGCCCCGAACAGAAAGCTGCCGCTCGTTACGATGTTCGGCAGAAATTCGCTTTGGATATTCATTCTGCACAGACCTGTCACACTGCTGCTCGGCGACCGCATCGGCAAGCTGCCGGTGACTGTGATACTGCTCATCGCAGCGGCGGCAGCTGTTGTGATATGCCTTGTTTTCGGCAACGACTTCGTATGCAGATACCTTAATATGTTCCTTGATGCAGGTGCTAATATTTTTACCGGCAAGGGAAAGAAAACACGCTTTGACCTTTCAAAGCTGGCAGCACTTTGCGTTGCGCTGGGATTTGTGGCAACGGTAGTGGTGAATTACTATCAGAAGTATATATTCTCTGAGGACGAGGATGAGGAGACAGCTTCCGAGCAGCAAAGCACCGATGCGCTCTACCCGACAATGACCGACGATAAGCAAAAGGAATTTGACGGCGCTTTCAGGATAACCTTTGCAGGCGACCTGATATTGCTTGAGGATCAGGTAAAGCGTGCATACAACGGCAAGGACTACGATTTTACCGATGTGTTTGAATATGCCAAGCCCTACATCTCCTCGGCAGACCTTGCGATAGGCGTTTTTGAAGGCCCTATGGCAGGCGCAGAAGCAGGCTATTCAACAGGCAATTTTGATGACAACAAAGAGCTTTACCTCAACTTCCCCGATTCGTTTGCGCAGGCAGTAAAGGACTCGGGCTTTGACCTTGTGACGACTGCCAACAACCACCTGCTCGATAAGGGCGAAAATGGCGCAATGCGGACACTGGACGTTCTTGACAAGATAGGGCTTGACCACACAGGCTCATACCGCAATGCAAAGGATAAGCAGGATAACCGCATAAAGATCATCGAAAAAGACGGGCTGAAGCTGGCGGTCCTTTCATACACCTACGGCAGCAACTACGTTGACGACAAAAAACTCACCGAGGGCGAGTATTCTTACATCACATCCGTTGCATCGGGTATGAGCGGCGAGGTCTTTGAAAAGCTCAAAGCTCAGGTCGAGGAGGACTTTAAGCAGGCAAAAGCGCTCTCGCCCGATCTGATCGTGGTGCTTCCGCATATCGGCACGCAGTTTGCAAACGAACCCCGTGAAGAGCAGATCCTGTGGTTCAACATTTTCAAGGAAAACGGCGCCGATATAATCCTTGGCGACCACCCGCACGTTGTTGAGCCTGCACTTTTGGAAAAAACGGACGGCAGGACAGTTTTCACAGCCTACTGCCCCGGCAACTTTGCAAACATCTACCGTGACAAGCAGGGCGATACAAGTATGCTGACCGATGTTTACATCGACCGCTCGACCAAGAAAGTCATCGGCGGAAGCGTTGTTCCGCTTTACACTCACGCAATGGCGCAGGGCAATTACCGTGCAGTTCCCGTGTATGATATTATGAATGACCAGGAGCTGAGAAAGCAGCTCACCACCGATGATATCCAGCGTGCAAATATTGCAAACGATACCGTTACAAAGGTCGTTTTCGGCAGCTCCATAGACGCATCAGCTGCGCAGAAAAGGTACTATTTCGACGAGCGTGGCTTTATCAGAACAAAGGCCGCTCCCGTAAAGATAGACTCCGACATGAAAAACGGGCTGCTTTACACCAAGCTGCAAAAAGCCGATTCCGTATGCTTTATAGGTGACAGCGTTACCGAGGGCACCAAAAACGGCGGCTGCCCGTGGTATGAGCCGATAGCTGAAAACTTCAAGGATAAAAAGATCCAGAATTATTCAAAGGGCAGCTGCACCACTTCATATATGGTACAGCGCACCGATGAGATACCAAAAGCCGATCTTTACGTTATCGCAGTCGGCACGAACGATGTGCGCTACCGTGACAAAAGTATCTGCGCAATGACGGCAGAGGATTACACAAGCAGCATCGAACAGCTGCGCAGCAAGCTCGCTGAAAAGTCCCCGTCTGCTGAATTTATCTTCATTGCGCCCTGGTATTCCACTGACGGCGATCCCTACACAAAGCTGGTGTTCAGCGAAAAGACCGAGATGAACGAGCAGTACAGCGATGCACTTGAAAAATACTGCAAGGAAAAATCGCTTGGCTTTATAAACGCAAACGGCTACATCAAGGATAAGCTGGTATATTACCCCGACAGGTACTTCCTGCTCGATCACATCCACCCCAACGCTTCAAAGGGCGTTGAGATGTACTCGCAGGCGGTGCTCAGCGCAAAATAAAATCACACGATAAAAGGTCATCACTCCTTGCACAAGAGCGGTGACCTTTTTATTTATTCGTTATTCGTTTTTCAGCTGTTCAAGCAGCCCCTTGCAGCCATGCATTATGTCATCAAAGGCGGTGTCGAACCTGCGTGAATACCAGGGATCTGTAACATCTCCGCACGATCCTGCGAACTCCATCAGCTTATGCAGCTTTTCGCCGCTGCCAAGAATATCCCGTGCACGCCGCAGGTTGCTGTGATCCATCACGATAAACAGATCATATCTCTCCCCGTCCGAGCGTTTGAGCTGCACTGCGGTATGCTCCTCAAGCGGTATCCCTCTGCGCCTCAGCTCGCTTTTTGCAGGCGGATATATCCCGTTGCCTATCTCCTCGGTGCTTACTGCGCAGGAAGCTATCTCAAAGCTGCCTTCAAGCCCCTCACGCCGAACAAGCTCCTTCATCACGAACTCAGCCATCGGCGAGCGGCATATATTGCCGTGACAAATAAACATTATCCTTGTCATTATCTCATTCCCCTGCGCCGCCATCATCGGTGCGCTCCATTTTGTGCACATATTCTTCCCTTGGCATCGGCTTTGCAAAGTAGTAGCCCTGTATCATATCGCAGCCCTGCTGTGCAAGAAAATCCACCTGTGCCTTTTCCTCAACGCCCTCTGCAACGGTGCGCATTTTAAGGTTCTTTGCCAGCTTTATAGCCTCTGATACCACTATCTCTCCACGCTCGCCCTCATTTTCGCCTCTGAAAAAGCCTGCATCCAGTTTGAGAACGTCAAGCGGCATATCCTTGAGCGAATTGAGCGAGGAATAGCCTGCGCCAAAGTCGTCCATAGACACCGCAAAGCCGTATTCCCTGAGCTTTTTGATAGTTTTTATCATTGCCTTTTTGTCGTCAAAGAAAGCGCTCTCGGTAAGCTCTATCTCGATCAGCTCGTGCGGACACTGCTCCTTATCAACTATATCCCTTATCTGCTGGGCAAGGTCGTTTTCAACAAAATGCGCCCTTGAAACGTTCACCGATACCGGCACGCACTTGTATCCCTTATCCAGCCACATTTTCTGGTCCCTTGCGGCATGGGCTATCATGTAATGGTCTATCTCGGTGATAAACCCGTTTTTCTCAAATATCGGTATTATCCTGCCCGGCGTTACAAAGCCGAACTCGGGCGAATCCCACCTGACAAGCGCCTCCGCACCCTTGAGCACATTCGTCCTCGGATCGTACTTGGGCTGGTAGTAGACCACGAACTCCTCATTTTTCAGCGCAGTTTGCTGGTGCTCGTGAACGGTATCATACCACCTTTGCTCCTCCAGCAGTCCGCTGTCGAATATCCTCACGCCCGATTCCTCGGTATCTGCCAGCGTGGCTCTTGCCGAGCAAGCATTGTTGTAAGCGTTTTCAATGCTCATATCCCTGCGTTTCAGGTAATGCCCGTTCTCGCTCTTTTGCGCCTTAACTACATCAGCACCTATCTGGAATGCAAAATTGTGCTCGCTGTCCATGCCCTGCAGCTTGGCGATAAGCTGTTCCAGCCGCTGTTTAAGGCTCTCCTCGCTGTCGCATCTGAGCAGCAGCGCAAAATTTGACATAGTTGCGTGCGCACAAAGCTCGTTCTTTTCAAGCTCTCCCGTCAGCACCCCGTTTATCCTTGCAAGCATTTTCTCGCCGTCGGCTATCGAATGGCACAGGCAGTAGTTCCTGTAATTCCTGAAAACAAGGTTTACGACTGCAAAGCTGTATCTCCTCGTGCGCAGATCGTGTATCCTGTCATCACCGTATCTTATATACCAGTTCCAGTTGTGCCCCATAGTCACGGGATCGTGGTAGAACAGCTTTACCACACGCCTGTAATTTATAACGCTGCGTATGATCTTTATTATAGTTATCACGCCGATCACAACAACGATACCGAACACTCCTGCGAGCAGTTCTATCACAAGTACGGTATCCCTTGTGCTGACGGTCAGATACGCCTTGGCGATGAAAGTTTTTTCGCCGCTCAGCTCTGTTTCCACCCATATAGGCAGCCTTGTATTGTTCTCATGCGAGGATATGTAGTCAACAAGCTCTTTAAATCTTACGTCTAATCCGCCGTCGCCGTCGGGGTAGATATAGTCCGTCTCGGTATCGGCATAGACCATGTATTTTTCCTTGCCGTTTGAAAGCTCTACCTCTCCGCCGTTATCGGAGCAGGTGTTTTTTCCCTTTTGGAAAACCACCCTTCCGCTTTTATCCTTTACGATAAAATCATTGTCGAGCTTGTTTATGTAATCGGTAATGCTCCTGTCACCGTTTCCCGCATCGTAAAGCTGTGCGAGCTGCTGCGTTTCACGGTAGCCCTCGGCGAATTTCGTTTCAAAGATATATTCAAGAACAAAGCCTGCTAAAAACAGCATCATTGCAAGGAACATGATTATCAGCAGGATATACATTATCACCGAACCCCAGAGGCTCGTATTCCTGACCTTTTTATACAGCTTCACTCTCTCTTTACTGCGTGACATCTTTTCATCTCCCGGTTCTTCTTTTTTGCAAGCACCAAAGCTATTTGTTGATTTTATTATATCCCAATGCGCATTTATTGTCAATCACCGCTGTCTGCGATTATACGCAAAAAAATAAGGACTGAATCCTTTCAGCCCTTTCTTTTGTTATTTTGTTTCTGTCCTGCCATGCAGGTATCTGTTTGCTTTTATTACATAACTCTTGGCGCTGCAAGGATCATATCCTCAATTATATTAGGACCAAAAACCATTTTTATTTCCTCCTTTTTTTTGATTTGTAT
>DFFV01000116.1 GCA_002371625.1 Ruminococcus sp. UBA3767 | reverse complement strand
TGTAAAGTAAGATCACATCAAAAAAGACCGCACAAATGCGGTCTTTTTTTATTCCGTCGGACTGTCGGTAAAATCAAGATCTTCAAGCACAACACTACTGTCAATCGGGATATCCTGCTCTCTGGGCACATTGGGATTTCTCTGCGCCCTCTCGAGATCCTCGGTATAAACGTCTTTTGAAATGATATACGTTTCGTTGAGCTTGCTGTGATCGGTAAAATCAAACTCCTGCAAACGCCCGTCGTCCTCTATCGGCTGCGGTGCGATGACCGTCTGCGCCTTTTTCTGCTTGTCGGTGAACATCCTGCGCTCGTAAAGCTCGTCTTCCTGCCTGTCGTATTCCTCATCGGTAAGCGAGGTCCTGGTGTACTTGCCGTCAACGTAAAACTGCTTTCTCTGCAGGTAATCCTCAGGGGTGTCGCCCTTTTCATACTGCGGCATCTCGGGAACGGGCTTGTCAAAGATCTGCTCGGCGTTGTCGCTGTAAATATTGCCCTTTGCAGACTCGATAAGCTGTATCTTGCGCTTATGTTCTGCGACGTTTATCATCTGATCGCTAACTCGTCCGTTGAACGGGAAAGTCGGCATCGCACGCAGAAAGGCGATATCATCATCTATCTGCGCCATAGGCAGACGAACCGCTACAAGATAAACATAAGTTATCAGGGTAAATATCGAAATGCTCGTGTCGAACAAAAGCATTATCAAGGTATAGGATGTCAGCACCCACAAAGCAATGTTGTTCGCAGGTTTTCCGTGATACGCTATAAGCACGCAGCAGCAAAGAATGCTGACGATAACGTCCCACGCGCTTGCGATAGAAAATGTGAACCTGCCTGCTGAATACAGGAAGCTTGCCATAGATACCCAGCCTGCTAAGGCATATATGAACATAACAAGCATCGCTATATATATCGGGATAGTTGTGATAAGCATACGCTTGGTTTTCAGTCTTTTATATGTCTTGCTCAGATCGGCAAGCGGCATTTGCAGCGCCTCGTCACGCCAGTTGATCTTTTCTTCCATTTCCTGTTACCCCTTTTTGTTTCTTTTCTATCCTACCATAGCAGTTGGAGAAAGTTCTTCCGGAAAGTCTTTCCCCCAACAACTCACCCTATCCTCATTACCGAGCCTATTTTGCAAACATCAGCGCACTTTCCGCAGTTGTTGCACTTGTCGTAATCTATCACCGCATGGTTGTCAACAACGTGTATCGCACCCTGCTCACAATTCTTTTCGCACAGCCTGCAGCCAACACAGCCGCCCTCGCAAAGCGATTTTGTCACCCTTGCAATGTCCTTTGAGGAGCAGGTAACATCTACCGACTGCGAGATCCTGCGCACAACTATCAGCCCGTTTGGACAAGCGTCAACGCAAAGTCCGCAGCCTATGCAGCGTGATCTGTCCACCTTTGCTATCCTGTCAACAATGCTGATCGCACCCTGCGGACAAGCATGAACACAGTCGCCGTAGCCAAGGCAGCCGCTCGTGCAGGTCTTGCTTCCGCTGTAAAATCTGTTGCAGGCAGCGCAGCTTTGCACACCGCCGAATTCGTATTTGTGCGGCGTAATGTTGCAGTCGCCGTGGCAGCGCACAAAAGCCACCTCAGGCTCAGCCGCCGTAACTTCAACTCCCATTATCTCCGCAATTTTCTTAGCCGTCATCTCACCGCCCGGGCGGCACATATCACACGGCGCACCGTTTGAAACTATCGCCTCGGCATAGTCCGAGCAGCCCGAAAATCCGCACGAACCGCAGTTTACCTGCGGCAAAGCGTCGTTCACCTTTTCAATGCGCTCATCGACCTTTACCTCAAACACCCTCGAAGCGACCGTCAGCAGCACGCCTGCAAGCAGCCCGATAGCAGCAAATATCCCAACAGTAACCAGATAGCTCATCAGCGGCAGCTTCCTTTCTTACCCTTAAACTTACTTTTTATCTCTTGCTTTTAACTCACATCATTCCCGCAAAGCCCATAAAGCTGACCGAAACTATCGCCGCAGCAATAAGTGTCGCAGGAACGCCCTTGAATGCCTCGGGGAAATCATTCCCCTCAATGCGTGAACGCACACCGCTGAAAAGCAGCAGCGCCAGCGTAAAGGCAAGCCCCGTGCCCAGAGCGTTAGTCAGCGATTCAAGAAAAGTGTAGTCATTGTTTATGTTTCCAAGCGTAACGCCCAGCACCGCACAGTTTGTCGTTATCAGCGGCAGGTAAACGCCCAGCGCCTTGTAAAGCCCGTGCATAGTTTTTTTCATAACTATCTCCACCAGCTGCACGAACATCGCTATCACCAGAATAAAAGCGACCGTTTTCAGATACGTTATCTCAAAATGCTCCAGCAGCTTGTAAAGCGGATAGGTTATCGCCGTGGCGCAGACCATTACAAAAACCACAGCTCCTCCCATTCCCACCGAGGACTTTATCTGCTTTGAAACTCCCAGGAATGCGCATATTCCCATAAACTGCGAAAGCACCACGTTGTTTACAAAAACGCAGCCCACAAGTATCAGTATATAGCTCATTTACACACCCTCCCGTGACCTGCACTGCCCCGAGCACATCGAAGCGTTCGGGCAGTTATCGCACGAAATCTCCTTAGGCGGTCTGCGGTTGGCGAGCTTGTTCACCAGCGCAATAAGGCACCCCAGCACGAAAAATCCGCCCGCAGGCATAATAAATATCGTCATCGGCTTTTCGCTCAGCACGGGTATCTTCATTCCCAGCCAGCTGCCAAGCCCGAGTATCTCTCTTACCGAGCCCATTGCAAAAAGCGCCAGCGTGAAGCCAATGCCCATTCCCAGTCCGTCCAGCACCGAGCGCCCGACGCTGTTCCTGCTCGCAAAAGCCTCTGCCCTGCCAAGAATAATGCAGTTTACCGTTATCAGCTGCAAAAATACTCCCAGCGCCGAGTGCAGCCCGGGCAGATATCCCTTCATCATAAAGTCGATAAACGTCACAAAGCCCGCTATAATAACAATAAAGCAGGGCAAACGCACAGCCTTTGGTATAACGCCCTTGAGCAGCGATATCACCGCATTAGAGCAAACCAGCACAAACGTCGTCGCAAGCCCCATGCCAATGCCGTTTTCCGCCAGCACCGTCACCGCAAGCGTCGGGCACATTCCCAGCAGCGTCACAAGCACGGGGTTTTCCTTTATTATTCCCTTTGTAAACTCGTAAAGAGTCCTCTTACCATCATTCATCAAGCAGCTCTCCCTTGTGCACAGTGTATATCTCCAGTGCCTTTTCGCAAGCCTCTTTAAGTCCCTTTGAGGAGTATGTCGCAGCAGTCATGTTGTCCACCGCCTCAATGTCCGATTCTACGCTGAGTCCGCTGAACTTTTCATAATAATCCTTCTGTGCGACCTTTGCACCCAGTCCCGGAGTTTCCCCCACAGAAAGAAAATACAGCCCCTCTATCTTATTCTCATCGTTTATCCCTATCATCAGGTGAAGACCGCCCTTAGCGTAACCGTCCCATGTCAGCTCAAAAATGCAGCGCCTGTTTTTCTTGTCTGTTATCACCGAGTTTATCTGCTTTACCCCGAAGTCCACAGGAACAGTGTCGTGGTCTTTTTTCTCCGTCACTATCTCGTAGCTGCCCTCGCCGAAGATCTCCTCGCAGCCCTTTTTCATCTCGTCCGTCAGCACGCCCGTGTTGTCAACGTAAGTCATGTTGTGCGCAAGCACCAGCAGCGAGCACACCATAACGCATATAACCGTCAGCACAGCAGGCGGCATTATCTTACTTTTCATCGCCCTGTGCCTCCTTTTTAACAGCAGGCACGCCCACAGGCTTAGCCCTTGTCAGCATATCTATATACGGCGTAACTATGTTCATCAGCAGTATCGCAAACGAAACTCCCTCGGGATAGTTCGCATAGAACCTTATCAGGCAGGTCAGAACACCGCACCCTGCGCCGAATATCACCTTTCCCTTTTTTGAAACCGGGCTTGTAACGTAATCCGTCGCCATAAATATCGCACCCAGCATCACGCCGCCCGAAAGGATCTGATAAACAGGGTCCTTCCCTGCTGCCCACGAGAAAACGAATACCGTACCCACAAACGAAACAGGGATATGTATGCTTATCACTCTCATGATAACAAGATATATCCCTCCTGCTATCAGCGCAGCGCAGCACACCTCACCTATGCACCCGGGGTGCCTGCCGATAAACAGGTCAAGGTAGCTGTAAAGTCCGTTTTTCTCTACCAGCGGTGTCGGCGCAGTGATAACGTCCTGTGCCATATAATTCGGCATCACCCAGCTCGTCATCTCGCCGGTGAAAGACATCATCAGCACTATCCTGCCCACTATCGCAGGGTTAGCAAAGTTCTGTCCAAGTCCGCCGAATATCTGCTTGGTTATAACGATAGCCACAAACGTTCCCACCACAGCCATCCAGTAAGGCAGCGAAGGCGGAAGATTGAACGCAAGTATCATTCCCGTCACCAGCGCCGAAAGGTCACCCGTGGTGTTTGGGCGCTTCATTATAAGGTTGCAGCCTCTTTCCCACAAAAAAGCCGAGCCCATGCAAACGCACACCATCACTATCGCCCTTACGCCGAAAAGCACGACAGCCGCAGCAAATGCAGGTATAAGCGCTATAAGAACGTGCAGCATTATCCGTGAGGTCGTTACCCTGCTGCGTATATGCGGAGACGGACTGACCGTTAGATCTCTCAAATCATACCCTCCTCGTCATGTCCTCAACAAAGCCTTGGCGAGCTGGTTTTTCTCGGCAAGGTCTCTCTTTGCGGGGCATACATACGAGCAGCTCCCGCAGTTCATGCACAGCGACACCTTCATTTTTTTCAGCGTCTGTCTGTCCTTTTTATCAAATGCTTTTTCAAGCACCGTCGGCATAAGTCCCACAGGGCAGGCTTCAATGCACCTGCCGCAGCGTATGCAGGCAGTCTGCACCCTGTTCCTCTCTCTTTCGCCGCCATGCCTGAAAGCAAGCAGCGCAGAGTGCGTCTTGCAAACAGGATCTCTCAGATCAAAAAGGTCCGTTCCCATCATCGGGCCGCCTGCGATAGCCTTGTCAATGCTCTCGGGATCGCAGTCGCCGTACCACAGTATATCCTCAAAAGCCGTACCTATCGGAACTATCACATTGCATGGGCTTGCCACCGCATCGCCGCTCACCGTTATCCGCTTGCTTACCAGCGGAACGCCCGTTTTCATATACTGCCCTATAAAAGCGCAGGTCGAAACGTTTATCACAATAACTCCCACGTCCGCAGGTATCTGCCCCTCGCAAACCACTCTGCCCGTGGTGTTGTAAACTATCACCTTTTCCGCCCCCTGCGGATACCTCGTTGAAAGCGCCGTAACTCTTATGTCCGCACCTGCCCTCTGCGCCTTTTGCCTCATCAGGTCTATCGCATCGGGCTTGTTTTTTTCTATCGCAATGCAGACGTTTTTAATGCCCAGATATTTTTTTATGCACGCTATCCCGTTAAAAATGCTGTCCGCATCTTCAAGCATCGTCCTGTGGTCGCTCGTAAGATAAGGCTCGCATTCTGCGGCATTTATCACCAGCGTGTCAACGCTGAATCGTGTGTCGTCAAAGCCGAACTTAACGTGCGTGGGAAATCCCGCACCGCCAAGTCCGCAGCAGCCCGACTCTCTCACCGCATTGCAGAAGCTGTCCTTGTCGCTCACCTGCGGAGCTTTCAGCCCCGGCATATATCTCTGTTCGCCGTCCGTTTCAATGTCAACGCACTTGCAAACACGTCCGCTCACCTGCAAAAGCTCGCTTATCCCCGTGACCTTTCCCGATACCGATGAGTGAACAGGCACAGACATATACTTGTCGCTGTCGCCTATCTTCTGCCCCACCAGCACCTCGTCACCGACCTTCACCAGCACATCGCACGCCGCACCTGCGCACTGCTGCATAGCTATCCTCACCGTTTTCGGTGTCGGCAGCACAACGCTCGCCGAGCCTGCGGTATTCTTTTTGTGGTCAAGGAAAATACCTTTGAGTTTCATCTGTTCACCGTTCCCGTTTAAAGCTGCTTAAAGCTGCAGCTGTCATTTTCAAGTGTTATTTTATCCTTTATGCTGTCAGAGGCGTAAATGTTCCTGTCACTGTCTATCGCAATGACCGCAAACTCCCCGCTGTTAAGGAATTCGCCCAGCCCCTTTGTTCCAGCTACGAATATCGCCGTTGAAAGCTGATCGCTCATCAGCCCGTTTTTGCATATCACCGTCACGCTCACCAGATCGCTCTGCGATGGTCTTCCCGTGAGCTTGTCAAAAATGTGTATGTATCTTTGCCCCTGCGCCTCAAAAAACCTCTCATATCCGCCCGAGGTCGAAACAAATCCCTCGCCGCAGGTAAATCTCATTATCTGCCTGTTCTTTTCCCACGGATCAGTTACCGCTATCTTAAAATCGCTCCCGTCAGGCTTTTTCCCGTAAAGCAGCGTCGATGAACCCATAGTGACCATCGCACACTCAGCCTTTTCCTTTTCAAGCACGCCCCTTGCCCTGTCCAGCGCATATCCCTTTGCCGCACAGCCAAGGTCTATCTGCGCACCCTTTTCCAGCGTGCATTCATTCCCTGAGAGCTTTATTTTCTCGTATCCGCAGGTGTCCTTTGCCTTTTCAATATCGCTGTCTACGGGAACCTTCGGGCTTTCTCCCGTAACGTTCCACAGCGCCGTCACCGCACCGATAGAGATGTCCGCCTGCCCGAAGCGTCCCGTCAGCTCCAGCGACTGCGAAATAAGCTCCGCCGTTTCATCGCTCAGCCTCAGGCTGCCCTTTGAATTCAGCTGTGATATCTCGCTTTCAGCCTTGTGGCAGTCAAGCATCCCGTCCAGCCGCACTATCTCCTCCGTCACTTTTTCGGGGGAACACCCCCATACCCTTGCGTTCACCGCAGCGTCCATCGCAAGCACCGTCTTTTCGGTAAATCCCATGCTTGCCTTTGCCGAGCTTTCACCGCCGTTTGCGCCGCAGCCGCTGAATATCATCGCCGCACCTGCCGCCATAAGCACCATCGCAAGCGCAGCAGCAAGCACTCTCCTGTTTTTAATTTTCATCAACGCCTCCTGCCGCTCTTGAAACACTCGGAAAAATATGCTATAATCATCATAAAGCATCAAGCTCACGCAGCAGCTCTTCGCATTCGCTTATGAACCTGCGCAGCTCATGCCCCTTTTCAACAGGCAGCTCTATATTTTTTCGCTTTATGCGGCTGCTCTCTATCAGGCTCCCCGTCACCTCCGGCAGCTGTGCCGTCAAACGTGCAATAGCCTCTGCCGCCGCTTTTTCATCAGCTTCAAAAAGCCTGCCCGTGTTGTGAGGGTTTGCCAGATAAATGCAGCGCAAAGCGTTGTAGATACACAGCTTCAGGTAGTCCTGCGTGCCCTTTTCAAGCACCCTGCTGCCCGAGCTTTCAAGCAGCAGCTGCAAAAGCTCCAGCGCTTTAGCCGCATCGCCTTTTGCCGCCGGCTTTTCAAATTCCCACTGCCCCGCATGATTCTCACCGAACACCGAGTCGTAGCTGACCTCGTAAAGTGAGATAAGGCGCAGCACAAAGCCTATCGAAAACGCCTTTTTACCGTTTTCGACCGAGGAAAGATATGATTGTGTGCAGCCCACCTTTTGTGCAGCCTGCACCTGCGTAAGCCCCTTTGTTTTTCTGACAGCAGCGAGTTTTTCGCCTATTTCCAGCATTTTTTCGCTGTCCATGTCCTCAGCCGTGCGCACCGCAGATCACCTCTTCCGATCACAAGCAGACTTGTTTTATGCATACACTATTATTATACACTATTTTTATGTTTTTGTAAATACAAAAAGCAGCATATCATTCACCCAATTATCCGAAAGGAGCATTTTCAAATGAAAGGTTACCGCATAGTGTTCATCCGTCACGGAATGACCGAGGCAAATACCGACGGCAGATATATCGGAGTCACCGACCTGCCGCTGAGCAGCGAGGGCGCACAGGCGCTTTACGACAAGCTCGAAAAGTACGAATATCCGCCTGTTCAAAAGGTCTATACCTCACCGCTCAAGCGCTGTAAGCAGACGGTGAGCATACTCCAGCCAAACAGGCTCACCGTTGAGCTGCCCGAGCTGGTGGAAATGGACTTCGGCGACTTTGAGAACAAGACCGTGAACGAGCTTATGGATACCGACAGCTACCGCAAGTTCATCGAGGGCGGACTGGATAACCCTCCCCCGAACGGCGAATCCCTGCGTGATGTCGTAAACCGCTGCTATAAAGCGCTTCAGATGATAATCTCGGATATGATGTATGAGGGACTTACAAACGTAGCCGTAGTCACTCACGGCGGAATAATCATGAATATGCTCTCCTGCTTCGGCGTTCCAAAGCGCAAGCCTATGGATTATTCCTGCGATTTCGGCGAGGGCTTTGAGGTGCTTGTCACCGCAGCTATGTGGCAGCGCAGCGAGGCTTTTGAGGTGCTTGGCACCTATCCCGCAAGAGAACCCGTCGAGGATTATTCCTACTGCGATCCCGATGATGACAGTCAGGGGCTTGAGTCGTGAACGTCCTTGTTGTCGGCGGAACACGCTTTTTTGGCATTCCGATGGTAAAAAAGCTGATCTCGGGCGGGCACACCGTCACCATAGCTTCAAGAGGTCAGCACAGCGATCCCTTCGGCAGCAGCGCTGAGCGCATAATTATGGATAAAACGGACGAAAACAGCGTAAAAGCGGCACTTTGCGGCAGGCATTTCGACTGCGTGATAGATAAGGTCGCCTACTGCTCAAACGACGTGCGCTCACTTTTAAAGCATACCCGGTGCGAAAGATATATCCAGATGTCCTCCTGCGCCGTCTATCAGTCTGCGCACACGGACATTGCCGAAAGCGAGTTCAACCCAAAGGAATATCCGCTCAGCTGGATCGACAGACCAAACGATTATGCCCTTGGCAAAAGGCTTGCCGAAAGAGCCGCACTTGAATTTATGGACGAAAAAAGCTGCGTATTTGTGCGCTATCCGGTTGTTATGGGCGAAAATGACTATACCGGCAGGCTGCGCTTTTATGTCCGCAGTGTTTGCAGCGGCGAGCCGATGATGATAAATAACCCTGATGCAAAAACGTCCTATATCCACGAAAAACAGGCAGGCGAGTTTATCGCTCACCTCGTTGCTAAGGAAGTCTGCGGCGCAATAAACGGCTGCTCAAAGGGAACAGTTTCGCAGAGCGAGATAATTTCCTGCACCGAAAAACTAAGCGGCAAACAGGCTGTTATAGCTCAGGGCGGCGAAAAAGCCCCCTACGACGATACCGCCTGCGACACTTCATATAAGCTCTCCAAAGCTGAAACGCTCGGCTTTGCCTTTTCAGATATCTCCTCGTGGCTTTATGACCTTATAGCCAAAGAGATAAACGACCAATAAATATATACCTTGTGAAAGGAGGATACCCCAATGCTCAGCACCGCACAGATAAAGAAAAATGCAAAAGCCTCACTCAGCAGCCAGTTCGGTCCAAGCCTTACCCTCACGCTGCACATGATAACCAACGTCTGCCTGATATTTCTGGTAGAGTTCACCGTTTATCTGGTCCTGGACAGGCTCGGACTTGGCTATTACTACGATATCCGCAATATCCCCAAAATACCCTGGGTTGCGGTAATGTGGGTGTTCCAGGCAGTCGTTGTCCTCAGCTTTCTCACCTATCAGCGCCAGATATTGCGCAGACTTTTTATCGACGTGACTCTCGACAGGGATTATATCCTCACACGCCAGTACCTCTTTGCGCACACGAATGAGTTTATCCGCATCTCGCTGCGCTCCTCTGCGGTCATCAATTTTATGAAGCTGTGTATGCTGATACCTGCCCTGCTTTCAAGCTATCTGATCTTCCGCTGGAGCATCAGGAACCGGACAGAAGAGCTTACCTCGATAGGTCTTTTCGTTTTCATGATATGTATCGGCTTTACTCTTATCTGGCTGGGCGTGTTCGTAAAGTATTGCGCCTCACTTGCGCTTGCACCGTATATCATGTCGCTCAACCCGAGAACGAGCGTGTTCGATGCCTGCGACCTTTCCGCAAAGCTGATGGAAGGCCACTACGGACAGTATTTCTCACTCATTTGTTCATTTCTGCCGCTTGTTCCGTTAGTGCTGCTCATTTACCCGTTCTTTCTGATCTATCCCTACTGGGCAGTTTCCTATAACTCGATGATAAAGGATATAATGGGCGATTACTGGCAGGACAAAATGCCCTCAATGATAAGAAGGTGGCAGAAATACCGCAAATAGTTTTTACCTGCACAGCCGCCGAGCATGGCAGAAAGCTCGGTGATGTCCTGCGTGAAATGGGCTTTTCACGCAGGCAGATAACACGCCTTAAACGTGTGGACGGCGGTATGCTGTGCAATTCTCACCCGATAAGAACAGTCGATAGCGTAAGCTGCGGCGATGTTATCTCGCTGAGCGAACAGGAGCAAGCCTCTGCCGAGCCAAACGGCAGCCTCGCCGTCGGAATTCTATACGAGGACGACTACCTCGTGGTTTTCGATAAACCGCCCTCAATGCCCTGCCACGAATCTATAAATCACCGTGGCGATACCCTTTCAAATTTCTTTGCATACCACTGCCCTGCTGCCGCATTCCGCTGCGTCAACAGGCTCGATAAAGATACCAGCGGCTGCGTCGTCATCGCAAAGGACAGGTACAGCGCAAACAGGCTGCATAAAAGCTGCAAAAAGACCTACCTTGGCATCGTCAGCGGCATTGCCTGCGGCGGCGGAAGGATATGTGCACCTATCGCAAGGGAAAGCGAATCTATCATCAGGCGGTGCGTCCGCAGCGACGGGCAGTATGCCGCAACTACTTTCTGTGTTGTGAAACGCTCGGGCAGGTTCGCATTGTGCAGGTTCGTCCTTGAAACAGGAAGAACGCACCAGATACGCTGCCATACAGCGTATATCGGGCACGCACTTGTCGGGGACGATATGTACGGGGAGAAAAGCGAGCTTATCGGCAGGCAGGCACTGCATTGTTCAAGCGTGAGCTTCACCCACCCCATCACCCACCAAACGCTCACCGTAAACGCCCCGCTCCCCGGCGATATGAAAAAACTCATCAACGAACAAGGCTGACCCGAAAAGGTCAGCCTTTCTGTAATTACTATACAAAATCAATAATCTGTGACCGAAGGGGTCATAGGGGGCGATCGGAAAGCCCCCTAAACATGAAGCTCATATTTTATATTATCCAACCTTTATTTGAGCATTATACCAACAGCATAGTTTGCCAACATTAAAAAAGCTGACCCGAAGGTCAGCCTTTTCTGTAATTACTATACAAAATCAATGATTTGTGACCGAAGGGGTCATAGGGGGAAGCCCCCTAAACATGAAGCTCATATTTTATATTATCCAACCTTTATTTGAGCATTATACCAACAGCATAGTTTGTCAACATTAAAAAAGCTGACCCAAAGGTCAGCCTTTTCTGTCATTACTATACAAAATCAATGATTTGTGACCGAAGGGGTCATAGGGGGCGATCGGAAAGCCCCCTAAACAGAAAGCTCATCTTTTATATTATCCAATCTTTATTTGAGCATTATACCAACAGCATAGTTTGCCAGCATTAAAAAAGCTGACCCGAAAAGGTCAGCCTTTATTATTTTTCAGTAGTTCGCCAGCAGCTCTGCCAGCTTGCTCAGCACATCGTTCACGTCAACGTCCTTGCCGATAGTCAGCGTCACCGAGGTCGCTCCCCTGCCCGACTGCTTTGCCTTCGCCTTTACACTTGACCTGTCGTTCACGCTTATCTCAAACTCACGCAAAAACGGGTTATCCAGCTTCATTGAAGGCTTTTTCGCCTTGGCGGACTGCTGTGGGTCCTTATTCGCCATAATGGAAATATATTTCTCAAGCTCACGCACCGTCAGCTTGTTTTCCGCAGCGATCCTTGCGCACTCCTCCTGCTCCTTTGAGTCGGTTATGCCTGCAAGCATTTTTGCGTGCCCAACGGTCAGCTGTCCCTCCTCAAGCAAAGTCATCGCAGGCTCGCCCAGCGTGAGCAGCCTGAGCGAATTTGCTATCACCGAACGGGACTTCCCCACCGCCTGCGAAACGTCCTGCTGCGTCATCGAGTAAACGTCCATCAGCTGCTTGTAAGCCATCGCTTCCTCTATCGGCGTAAGGTCCTCCCTCTGAATATTCTCTATCAGCGCAAGCTGCATCACCTGCTTGTTGTTAAGCTCCCTTATAAAAACGGGAACCTCCTTCAGCCCGGCAACTCTTGCAGCTCTCCAGCGCCTCTCCCCCGCAACTATCCTGTAACCGCCGTTTTCAAGCGGAGTTACAAGTATCGGCTGCAGGATACCATTTTCCTTTATGCTCTGCGCAAGCTCCTGTATTTTTCCCTCATCGAACTGGTTTCTCGGCTGGCTCTTGTTCGGCTCAACGAGCGAAATGCTCACATAAGCAGTGCCGTTTTGCGCCTGCCCGGCTTCTTTTTTCTCCTCGGGAACGCTGTTGTCGCTGAAAAGCGCATCGAGTCCCCTGTTCATTCGTGCCTTTTTGCTCATTTTCTATTCCTTTCCGCCAAATGTTTCACGTGAAACATTTTCCTTTGCTTTCTTTTTTCTTCTCTTGGTTATCTCCTTGGCAAGCTCCTCATAAGCCTTTGCACCCTTGGATTTTTTCTCGTAGTATATCACCGGCTCGCCAAAGCTGGGCGCTTCGGAGACAGCAACATTTCTCGGTATCACCGTGTTGAACGTTTCGTTCGGGAAATGCTTGCGCACCTCTTTGATTATCTGCTCTGTCAGCTTGTAACGGGAAACGCACATTGTAAAAAGTATCCCCTCGACCTCAAGCTCGCTGTTCCACGTTTCTTTCACCCGGTTTATCGTCTGGTGAAGCTCCACCAGTCCTTCAAGCGAGAGGAACTCGCACTGTATCGGGATTATCACCGAGTTTGCTGCGACCAGCGCATTTATCGTCAGCATATCCAGCGTCGGCGGACAGTCGATAAAGATGTAGTCGTAAAAATCAGCCGCATCGGCAATGCAGCTGCGCAGGCGCATTGCCCTGTTCTGCATCGAAAGCAGCTCGACAGATGCACTTGCAAGGTCCTGCGTCGTCGGCACGACAGAAACTCCCCTGAACGCCGAAGCAACTACTGCCTCCTGAAGCAGACAATCTCCGAGCAGCACATCGTAAATAGTGTTGCGTATGCTTTTTTTAGCAATGCCAAGGCTGGTCGTGGTGTTGCCCTGCGGATCGAAATCTATTATGAGTACCTTTGAGCCTTTTGCACCGAAAACGGAAGCAAGATTTACCACGGTCGTGGATTTTCCGACTCCGCCTTTCTGGTTTGAAACTGCAATTACACTTCCCATTTTATTACACGCCAAAAGGCGTTTCCTCCATTCCGAAATGATTACGGCTGCTGCCGCATTTTTATTATACAACATTTTCCGCATTTTGAAAAGGGGTTTTTGAAAATAAAATTTGCAATGTTTCACGTGAAACATTTTTCGTGGAGAAAAGACAGGAAAGGAGAAAACTTTCTGTGCGGCGGTGAAAAATGCTGAAAAAAGAAAGTCCCGAAGAAAGCGGCGGCAGGGCAGGGCAGGCGGAATTAAAAAAGAACAGACACAAAAGCAGGGCAGGTTCAATGCGGATCTTTTTTGCAAAGTGAAAATGTTTCACGTGAAACATTTTTCGAGCTTTGTCGGCAGGGGAGCGGCAAAATTTTGGAGAGCAGACGCAGAAAATGCTGCAAAAAGCTGATGCGTGGCGGTATTTTGGGTAAATTTGCGTGCATAAAGCTATGGAAATGCGGACTTTTGTGTGTTATCATCACATAAAAAGGAGGAATCAAAATGAGCATACTACAAAAGGCTCTGAGCAGAGCTTTTATCGGTGAGGAAGATTACGACGAGAACGTTACGCAGTATTACGAACGCAAAAGGGAACAGGGCAGCAGCCTTGCGGTAAAAGAGGTCGGGAAGATATTTGACATTTCGGTCGCAGACATTCGCACCAACCCTGCGCAGCCAAGAAAGTTTTTTGCGCCCGACAAGCTGACGGAGCTTGCAAAGAGCATCTCGCAGGACGGGATAATCCAGCCGCTGAGCGTGCGCAGAGTTGAGGGCGGCTTTGAGCTTATCTCGGGGGAGCGCAGGCTGAGAGCGGCAAAAATGGCAGGTATGAAAAGCGTGCCCTGCATTGTTATAAACGCTGACAGCAAGCGCAGTGCGGTAATGGCACTGATAGAAAATATCCAACGGGCGCAGCTGGGATTTTTTGAGGAGGCGCAGGCAATGGAGGAGCTTATCAGGCGGTTCGGGCTGAAGCAGGAGGAGCTTGCTGTGCGGCTGGGTTCGGCGCAGAGCACGGTGGCGAACAAGCTGCGTTTGCTGCGGCTTTCGCAGGAGGAGAGAGATATAATCACGGACACGGGGCTGAGCGAGCGGCACGCAAGGGCTTTGCTGAAAATAGACGATGAGGATATGCGCAAGAGCGTTTTACTGAAGGCGGTCAACGGCGGCTGGACGGTAAATCAGCTGGAGGGGCAGATCAAGAAAATGCAGGAGCAGGAGATACGCAGGCAGAACATTCGCAAGGGGGCAGTGGTGCTGAGAGATGTGAGAATGTTTTTCAACACTGTGAACAAGGCTGTGGACGTTATGCGGCTTGCAGGAGTGGAGGCGGACACCAAAAGGATAGACCACGAGGACCATATAGAATACATAATTAAAATATCCTCAAAAAATTTAAAAAATACACCCATTTCTGTGCCTTGAAATTCACAAAATACGCTGTTATAATCAAATTAAGATAGTATACGCTTTTCGGGGGAGGTGTTACTGTGAACAGACTTAAAAGGATCCTGCTGGGGATAACTGTGCTTGCACTGTGTCTTTCGCTGTTTGCAGGACAGGATCCCGAGGTAACACAGAGCAGGGATATAAAGACAGCTGAGCAGTCACGGCAGGAGGACAAGCCGCAATTCGAGGAAAAGCGCAGCGGTGACGACAGCAGCGAAGACGACCCGGGTGAAAAGACGATGCCCGAGGACGAGGCTTTTGAGATAGACGACAGCAGAACGATACATTATTACGTTCTGGACAAGTTCCTGGTGACAAAGAACGCCGACGCTAAGATATGCCTTAAGGATCTGAACGGCGAGGAGATAGAAAAGGCTTCGCTGACCTCGGACGACAAGGGCGAGATAACGCTTGATGTGAAAGACGGAAAGCTCACGATGATCGCAGGAGAGCAGGAAATAAGCGGTTTTACCTACAACGGCGCTAAGATAAGGCTCAAGGACGGCGAGCTGTACATTGACGGGGTGAAGCTGACAGCACGAAGCAGCGAGGGAAGCGGTATGCTTCTTGGCAAGGATTACACGCTGCTGGATGACGGAAACGGCAAGCTGAGGCTGCTGAAAAACGGCGGTTCGGGCACGGACAAGGCAGAGGTAACTGCTGATGACGGCAGGGTGCTGACTATCGAGCTTTCGGCAGACAGGAACGGGCTGAGCGTCAAGGATGCTGACGGAAAGGCTGTTGAGAGGTTCTGCATTGAGGGCGTGAGCTACGCAGTAAGTTCAAACACGCTGACTGCAAACGGCAGGGAGCTTGCAAGGACGGCTGCTTCGGGTACCGTGACCTCGGCTGCGCAGACAACGCAGCCTGCCACGAGCCAGAGCAGCGCAAACGGTGCGGAGAAACAGGATCCTACCCCAAGCCCTGCAAAACCGGCAAGCCCGGCAGCCAACCCGGCAAAACCGGCTGTAACTGCGGCTAAACCGGCGGCAACTGCGGCAACGACCAAAAAGACGACTGCGGCTTCGGCAAACGTTGTTACACAATCACTTTCGCCGCTGGCGATACCAAGTGACGGAAGAAACGTCAAGATAATCGCTTATGAGGATTACACGAAGCAGATGCTTGAGCTGATAAACAAGCAGAGGGCAAGCAAGGGATTAAAGGCGCTTTCAGCCGACCCGACGGGCAAGATATACACGGCGGCAAAGATAAGGGCTGAGGAATATGCGCTTTACCCGACCTACTCACACACAAGACCTGCGGCAAGAGGCGGCGGTCAATATCAGACGGTATTCAAGGATATCGGGCTGAGGACTTATCTGCTGGGGCAGCTCAACAGTGCGGAGAACCTTGCAAACGGTTTCAACTGCGGTGATGAGAACGCTTCGTGGGCATTCAACAAGTGGATGGCTTCGGCTTCGCACGCCAAGAACATTGAGAAGGCAAATGTCAACTACGCTGCGATATGCAGGGTAACAGTTCAGGAAACAAAAAGCGGTTACAGGGTGACAAGCCATTACTGGGTAATGCTTGCGACCTCGGACAAGACCTGAATAAAGCACAATAAAGCTGTACGATATTATCAGCTCAGCTTGTTTCAAAACTCTGTTTTGAGTGATACGCCGGACTAAAGGCTGAACAATATAGTGCTTCGCCGCCTTATCAGGGGGCTTTCCGATCGCCCCCTAAAACCCCTTCGGACACAAGATCATTGTTTTTATAGTTTATCAACAAATAAAGCTGTACGATATTATTTCGTACAGCTTTTATTTTTTCAGGGAAGTTTTAAATTCAGCCGTGAAGTTTAAGGTAGGCTTTGATAACGGCGAGCTGGGTTTTGGCATCCGGCAGGCCGCCGCTGAGCGCAAGCTCATAAGCCTGCTTTAACGGCATTTTCTTAACATCAAGGAACTCGCCCTCGTCAAGGTTCTGCTTTGAAAAGGTAAGCTGCCTTGCAAGGTACATATATATCTTTTCGGTATCGTAGGCTACGGTAGGGTAGAGGCAGCCAAGCTCCTCAAAGCTCTGCGCCGTGGCACCTATCTCCTCAAGCAGCTCCCGTCTTCCGCAGGTCTCGGGCTGCTCGCCGTATTCGAGCTTGCCTGCGGGGACTTCGGTGAGGACTTCACCGAAAGGATAGCGGTACTGCTGCACAAAAAAGATATTTTCCTGCTCGTCAAGCGCTGCCACGCAGACTCCGCCCGGGTGATGAATGACCTCACGGACAGCTTTATATCCGTTATCAAGCTCGACATCATCGCTGTACAGCTTTACGACTATGCCGTCGTAGACCTGCTTTGAGGCGATGGTTTTTTCTATGGAATACATTTATTCATCAGTTCCTTTCTGCGTAGTCTGCGGTGTATCGGCATCAAGGCTGTCCAGCTGCTCCAGCTCGTCCTTATCGGCTGTTTCATCGAGCTGTTCGATTTGGGAAAGCTCGTCGATGTCGTCAATATCGTCTATATCGTCTATATCGGCAATGTCATCAAACATTCCGCCGCTGTTTGTATCGGTGTTTTCCTCGGTATTTACGTTATCATCGGTGTCGCTGTCATTTCCGCCCGGGCTGCGTTTTTTCTTTGCGGGGGAAAGTGCGAGCCTGTCCTTTCTTCTGAACCAGACAACGTAGGCGGTCCAGATAACGATGCCTGCTGAGGTGATGATAAGACCCTCGGCAAAGAATCTTGTGCGGTAGGTGAAGTGTATCTCGCTCACGCCCTCATCGCAGGGGACTGCCATGAAGCCGTAATCGACCTTGATTATCTCGGTATCCTTGCCGTTGACCTTTGCTTTCCAGCCCTTATCGTAAGGCACGGAGAAGAAGACAAGCTTTTTGGAGGAAAGCTCTATCTTCGCCTGGAAGCCGTTGGTATCATGCTGAAAGACCTTACAGCTGTTTGCACGCCTGTCGCTGCAGTTCTGCATATACGCAGCAGCGCCGAAATCGCTTGGCATGAATGAGAAATGCTCAACATAGTCGGAATACTTCACGGCGGTGCTTGGATCAAGAATGAGCGCTTTTGAAAGCATTTCGGCTTTATTTATATCCGTTCTCAACTCCATATCTTTCTCGGTGACGTAGTTATCAAAGGCAAAGCCCATGGGGATATAATACTGATTCTCGTAGACCCTGAAGCCGTTCTGCTTGCCGACATATTTAAAGCCGATAAGATTTCCCGGGCTTTCGGGTGATGCGCCCTGCGGCAGCGGTGTCTGGTCAAAGTAATACTTCACAGAGAGCAGGCTGCGCAGCGCATAGAGCTTTGTTTCTATCCTTGAAGCGACATCTCTTGTCTGTCCGAGCTTGGTGTAGAAATCCATTATGGACGTATTCACGACACTGTGGAAGCAGCGCATTGAGGAAAGTCCCCAGAACATACACCAGTTATCGACATCGGGTGAAGTCTCGATGCGGTAGAAGTTATTCTGCGGATTATAATAGCTGCTCTGCTTTTCAAGAAGCTCCATATCCATATTATCCGCACCGTTTATGCCCCTGTCGATATAATCCCTCGGCGCTTCGGTCTGGAGCGAGCCGTAGACAACGCAGGTGAACATACAGATCCCGACTGCGGCACTTGTGAGTATGCACAGGACTCTCTTATAATTGAGCCTGAATTTTTTCATCCACTCTGCAACGTCATTGTGCCCGACAACGTAGATAAGGAACGCAAGCATTGCGAGCATGAGTGCGGTGACGATGAACTGGATATAATAAAGCTCGGGGTACTTTGCCATTTTGCCGAAAACTATCTTTCCATCGACATCCTTTGGCAAAAGCCCTATGCCAAGCAGCACGGCATCGACGATAAGGACGGGCCAGAAGCCTTTTTTGAGGTCATCCTTATTCTCGGCAACGACCTTTGCCGTCATAAGGCACATGAGCAGGATAGGCATATAATACCACCTTGCGTAGTAGGAGGCATTGAACATTACAAACGATGAATTGAGTATCGGCACGCAAGCCATTATCATAAACACGACGATCGCTTTATTTAGCCAGTGCTTTTTGCGTGTACGCATAAATGCGATGACACCTGCGACGGAGAACAGCGGCAGGTAGCCTGCCATTGAAGCCCACCTTGCTCTGTCGGAATCGAAGATGTTTATTCTTGCGGGCATATCGTTGAGCATAAAGAACGCCTGGAATATTCGTGGGATACGGACGCTTTCGTTATAGACCACCATATCCATTCCCCAGAGCCTTTCGTTCAGGCGTGGGTTTTCGATTATATCCATGCAGGCAGGGAGGAAGAGGAACGCTGCGAGCATTATTCCCAGGACGGCTTCAAAAATGAGCCAGCCGAACTTTTTGAACGTGATATGGAAGTCCTTATCGGTGCAGCGCAGGAAGAAATAGACCACCAGGAAAACACATTCACCGATAAAGAAGAAGTAGCTGACTATCGCACTGATAGCCATTGCCAGCGCAAAGCCGCCTTTTTTGTTATCCACTACCAGCCTTTCAAATCCTATAAGTATAAGGGGGAAGACCGCTGTTGCATCGTGGAAGTGGTTGAAAAAAACGTTATAGATCTGAAAGCCCGAGCAGCCATAGAGCAAGCCGCCGACAAAGCAGGCTGAGGGATCTTTGACGAAGCGGCGTATATAGGCATAAGCAAACACCGCTGCTACGGACGTTTTGAGTGCCAGCAGCCAGGGTATCATATACGGCACGAATGACGACGGGAAGATAGTTGTCAGCCAGAAAAACGGCGAACCGAGCAGATAGAACGAGTAGGAGCCGATAAAGCTCGATCCGAGGTCGGTTCCCCAATCCCAGTTCATGCTGCCTGCCTGCACGCTGTCGTGGGCGTGCTGATAGAACATTATCTGCTGGGAGTTGAAATCTCCGTAATATGTGAAAATACCGCCGTTCATTATCATTCTTGGCAGGAACGAGAGCATCATTATTACAAATGACACGATGAACAGCAAAAGATATTTTTCTTTCTGTTTTTTCAGCCCTGTGCTGAAAACACCCTTCTTTACCGCAGCTTCCATTACTTTTCCCTCTTTCGTTTATTACGGTATGGCGACCTGTCTTTAAACAAACGGTCAAATACCTTTTTAGTATAACACATCTTTTCTCTTTTTTCAACCGTCGCAGCTAAACAACATCTCAGACCCTTTACACGCTGCTGAAAAACCCGGAGCGGTGCGAAGATTTTTGCGAAGTGAGTTTAAATGCAGGTTTACACGGGAAATATTGCCCCGAGCCAAGCAAAACGAGAACTATGCACTATTTTTCGGGCGAGGGCATTGCGAACCGTCGCTGCAAAAAAAGTAAAACAGTTGCCATATATACTTTTGAAAAATCCGGAGCAGTGCGAAACCATCCGTTTTTACAAAGTAGATTGCGACGGAATTGCGGACAGCCGCTGCTGCTTTACAAAAGATAAGAAATGTGATATAATAATTTTGTATTTTGTATTGTTGAGAATTTTATTTGCAGCTTGGCAAAAAGCAGCTGAGAAAGGAGTTATGACATGGCTATATGTGCGATATCCACACCGCTGGCTCAGGGCGGTCTTTCGGTGATAAGGATAAGCGGCGAGGACTCGCTGAAGATAGCTGAACGTGTTTTTACTCCGATAAGCTGCGAAAGCGTTGAGAAAATGAACGGGTACAGCTGCGCTTACGGGATAGTCAAGGACGCAAACGGCAGACGTGTGGACGACTGCGTGCTTACGGTCTTCCGTGCGCCGCACTCCTACACGGGCGAGGACGTTTGCGAGATAAGCTGCCACGGCGGTATATATGTTACCAAAAAAATACTCAGGCTTTGCCTTGAAAACGGGGCGGAGCTTGCAGACAGGGGAGAGTTCACGAAACGGGCTTTTCTCAACGGCAAGCTGTCGCTGACGCAGGCGGAGGCTGTTATGGACACTATCTCGGCGCAGGGCGAATTTGCGCTGAATTCGGCTAACCTTGCAAGGCAGGGAAAGCTGTTTGAAAGGATAAAGAAGATAACGGACACTCTGGTGGACATTCTCGGTGAGCTGGCGGCGTGGGTGGATTACCCCGAGGAAGACTTGCCCGAGGTGGAAAGCGGCACGCTGCTGAAAAGCCTTGAAAATGCGGCTGCGGAGCTTGAAAAGGTGATAGAGAGCTTTGACAGGGGACTTATCTTTAAAAGCGGCATTGACACCTGCATCGCAGGAAAGCCGAACGTTGGAAAATCGGCGCTGATGAATATGCTGCTGGGATTTGACCGCTCGATAGTGACAGACATTGCAGGAACGACAAGAGATGTTATTCAGGAAAGTGCGCAGCTGGGGAGCGTTATGCTGAGGCTCTCGGACACGGCAGGCATTCGTGAAACGGACGACACGGTGGAGCAGCTGGGCGTGGAGCTTGCAAGAAAGCGGCTGGACGGGGCGATGCTGATAATGGCGGTATTTGACTCATCGCAGGAGCTTGACGGACAGGACAGGCAGCTGCTGGAATATATTTTGCAGACGGGAAAAAAGGTGCTGATAATTTTCAACAAGACAGACCTGCAAACGCTTGCGGACAAGTCAGAGCTTGAAAAATACGGCAGAGTTATCGAGATAAGTGCGAAAAACGGGCAGGGGCTGGACGAGATACAGGCTGCTGTTGAGGAGCTTTTCGGCGTGGGTGAATACGATGCCGACAGCGACATTTTTGCAAACGAGCGGCAGAAAATATGTGCGCAAAAGGCACTGGCTGCTTTGCGTGAGGCTGCGGGTGCGCTTAACTCGGGTCTGACGCTGGACGCTGTGACGGTGATGACGGACAGCGCTGCCAACGCTTTGCTTGAGCTTACGGGAGAAAAGGCTACCGAGGCGGTAGTGGACAATGTATTTGCAAAATTCTGTGTGGGTAAATAGGCGGCTCGGCGCTTGCCTTTGAGATTTGAAAGAGGGTTCTTTTAACAATGGAAGATGCACTGAAGAATGAATATTTTGATGCCGTTGTTATCGGGGCAGGGCACGCAGGCTGTGAGGCGGCTCTTGCCTGCGCACGGCTGGGACTGAAAACTGCTATTTTTACGATAAGCCTTGACTGCGTGGCAAATATGCCCTGCAACCCTTCCATTGGCGGAACTGCCAAAGGGCATCTTGTGCGTGAGATAGATGCGCTGGGCGGCGAGATGGGCAAGGCGGCTGACAGGACGATGATACAGAGCCGTATGCTCAACAGGGGAAAAGGCCCTGCGGTACACTCTTTGCGTGCGCAGATAGACAGGTCGGCTTATCACGAGCTGATGAAAAACACTATCGAAAAGCAGGACGGGCTTTACTTAAAGCAGGCGGAGATAACGCAGATATTATTTGAAAACGGCGCTGTTACGGGCGTTAAAACTCTGCTTGGGACACAGTACGACTGCAGGGCGGTAATTATTGCGAGCGGAACTTACCTTGGGGGAGTTATTCACGTTGGTGCGGTATCATACCCAAGCGGTCCTGACAGCATAAAACCTGCGCAGGCGCTGACAAAGTGCCTGACAGATGCGGGGATAGAGATGCGACGATTCAAGACGGGCACACCTGCGAGAGTACACAAGCGCTCGATAGATTTCGACAAGCTCGAGGAGCAGGCAGGCGATGAGGAGATAACGCCGTTCTCGTTTTCGACAAGGGGCGGACTGAAAAACGAAGTTAAGTGCTATGTTGCATACACCAACGAGGAAACGCACAGGATAATAAAGGACAACATTCATCTTTCTCCGATTTACTCGGGCAGGATAAATGCGATAGGTCCACGCTACTGCCCCTCGATAGAGGACAAGATAATGCGCTTTTCGGACAAGCCCAGGCACCAGCTTTTCATAGAGCCGATGGGGCTTGGCACGCAGGAATACTATTTGCAGGGAATGAGCTCATCGCTGCCCGAATTTGTACAGCTGGAATTTCTGCACTCGATAAAGGGGCTGGAGCGTGTGGAGATAATGCGCAACGCTTATGCGATAGAATACGACTGCTGCGACCCGACTCAGCTCCGGGCAACGCTGGAATTCAAAAAGATAAGCGGTCTTTACGGTGCGGGGCAGTTCAACGGGACATCGGGCTACGAGGAGGCTGCTGCGCAGGGCTTGGTGGCAGGCGTGAACGCTGCTTTGAAGATAAAGGGCGAAGCTCCGCTTATTCTTGACAGGGCAAGCTCTTACATCGGCACGCTGATAGACGACCTGGTAACAAAGGGCTGTGAGGATCCTTACAGGATGCTGACATCACGCAGCGAATACCGTTTGCTTTTGCGGCAGGACAACGCTGACATAAGGCTCGTTCCCGAGGGACACAGGATAGGACTGGTGAGCGATGAGGCTTATGAGCACCTTTTGAGAAAGAACGAGCTTATCGCTCGGGAGATAGAGAGAGTAAAGCACGTTAATCTTGCTCCCGGCGAGGAGATAAACGCTTTGCTGGAAAGCCTGGGGACTGATCCCCTAAACAACGGCATAAAGCTCTCGCAGCTGATAAAGCGCCCCGGCGTGACCTACGATATGCTTGCGCCTTTTGACAAAAAGCGCCCAGAGCTTGATAAAGAGGTCACCGAGCAGGTCGAATTGCAGATAAAATATGACGGTTACATAAAGATACAGCTGGAGCAGGTGGAGGCTATGCGAAAGCTGGAAAGCAAGGCTTTGCCGACAGACATTGACTACGCTTCGGTCGGCAGCCTGCGGCTTGAAGCGATAGAAAAGCTGAACAAGATAAAACCACTTTCGGTAGGGCAGGCGAGCCGCATAAGCGGCGTGAACCCTGCGGACGTGGGAGTTTTGCTCGTATGGCTGGAGCAGCAGGGCAGAGAAAAGGCAAAGAAATAACGGGCAAAGGCGCTTGCCCTTTTATCAACGCAGAAAGGACATAAATATATGATCTTGGAACGAGATAGATTCTTAAAGATGTTTGCTGACGCAGGCATTTCGATAACAGATGAGCAATACTACAAGCTGGGTTTGTACAGCGAGCTGCTCGTGCAATGGAACGAAAGGATAAACCTGACGGCCATAACCGATGCCGAGGGTATTTCGATAAAGCATTTTTACGACAGCATTTACCCGTTTTACCTTGCAGGTGTGCCACGTTCAAGCAGTATGATAGATGTGGGAACGGGAGCAGGCTTCCCGTCATGCCCTGTGAAGATATGGCGTGATGACCTGAACATAACGCTGCTGGACAGCTTACAAAAGCGCATAACCTTCCTGGCGCAGCTTTCAGATCAGCTGGGACTGGGTGCGACCTGCATACATTCTCGTGCCGAGGATATCGGCAGAAGCGGCGAATTCCGTGAAAAGTACGATATTGCGACGGCAAGGGCAGTTGCTGAGCTGAAGGAGCTTTGCGAATACTGTTTGCCGCTGGTGAAGGTGGGCGGACGGTTCATTGCGCTGAAAGGTTCGCAGGCGCAGGAGGAGCTTGACCGTGCGGGCGAGGCTATAAAGCTGCTTGGCGGTGAGCTTGATCTGGTGAAGGAATACACGCTGCCAAACGGTGACGCACGCACGCTGATAGTTATCGGCAAGGCGGCGCAGACTCCCGAAAAATACCCTCGCCCGACGGCGCAGATAAAAAAGCACAGTCTTTGACAAAGGGCGGCTGTTGTGATATATTAGAGAAAAGATGTAAAGGATAAGGCGTAAGAGGATAGGTAAGATGAACAATATTTTCGATTCGCACTGCCACTACGATGACCACTGGTTTGACGAGGACAGGCAGGAGGTGCTTGACAGGGTGCTGGGTAAGGATTCGGCGGTGAGCTTTGTGAACCATGCGGCGACAGATGTTGATTCTTCGCTGTTTGGGATAGAAAACGCAAAGAAATACCCGAATTTTTACACATCGGTCGGTTTTCACCCCGAAAATGTGGATACACTGCCAGAGAACTGGCTCGGCAAGCTGGGTGAGCTTTATGAGCTTGCGGCGGCAACGGGAAAGCTGACGGCGATAGGCGAGATAGGGCTTGATTATCACTACGAGGGCTACAACAGAGAGCTGGAGATAGAGGTGTTTGAAAAGCAGCTCGCTTTTGCAGCCGAAAAAGACCTGCCGGTAATAGTTCACTCCCGTGATGCGACGCAGGACACGATGGAGCTTTTGAAAAAATACAAGGCAAAGGGCGTTATACACTGCTTTTCAGGCTCTGCCGAAACTGCCGAGGAAGCGATAGGCATGGGACTGTACATCGGGTTCACGGGCGTGCTTGCTTTTAAAAACGCAAAAAAGGCTCTGAGGGCACTGGAAAAAGTTCCGATGGACAGGCTTTTGCTTGAAACGGACTGCCCGTATATGGCTCCGCCGCCGTTTCGTGGGCAAAGGTGCGAGAGCACGATGATAGCGCAGGTCGCTGAGGTCGTTGCCGAGCAAAAGGGACTTTCGCCGCAGCAGGTGTGCGACATGACCTGCGAAAATGCAAAAAGGCTTTACGGCATTGACCGCTGAGCTTTGAACAGAAAATAAAATCCGGCGGCAAGGCTGCTGCCGTTAAGAAAGAATGGATACAGATGCTTGAAAAACTTTATATTGTGATACCCTGCTACAACGAGGAGGAGATGCTGCCGATAACTGCAAAGGCTCTGCTTGAAAAAATGCAGGCTCTGGTGCAGGAGCAGAAGATACACCCCGACAGCAAGGTGATGTTTGTGGACGACGGTTCAAAGGATGCGACGTGGGACATAATCTGCAAGCTGAACAAGGGGATACCGTTTTTCACGGGGATAAAGCTGTCACGCAACAAAGGTCACCAGAACGCTTTGCTTGCGGGAATGAACACGGCGATAAAATACGCTGACATCATCATCTCGATGGACGCTGACTTGCAGGACGACATAAACGCTATCGACGGTTTTCTTGAAAAACGTGCGCAGGGCTGTGAGATAGTTTACGGCGTGAGAAGCTCAAGGGAAACGGACACGCAGTTCAAGAGGGGAACGGCAAGAGGCTACTACAAGCTGCTTTCAAAAATGGGCGTTGAGATAACCTACGACCATGCTGATTACAGGCTGATGAGCAGGCGTGCTGTTGAGGCGCTGGGAGAATTCAAGGAGGTCAACCTTTTCCTGAGGGGACTTGTGCCGATGCTGGGCTTCAAGAGCGACACGGTGGAATATGTGCGCAACGAGAGGCAGGCAGGTGAATCAAAATACCCTTTGAAAAAGATGATATCGTTTGCGATAGAGGGTATAACCTCGCTCTCGGTAAAGCCGATAAGGTTTATTACGTTCCTGGGATTTTTCATATTTTTCGTTTCGATAATAATGCTGATAAAATTCCTGATAACCTGGGCGATAGGGAACGCTGTTCCCGGGTGGTCAACGATAGTTATTTCGATATGGGCTATCGGCGGTCTGCAGCTGCTTTCGATAGGAGTTATCGGTGAATATATCGGAAAGATATATCTTGAAACAAAGGCAAGGCCAAAATATATAATCGAGACTGATCTTGAGGAAAAAGGAGAAAATGATAATGGCACAGAATAAGGATAACGAGAACACTCAGAACAAGAACAATGATGAGGTCGAGTTCGATCTTTCAAGAGTTGACAACACGCCGCTGCTTGAGGCTATTGCAAGGCTGAGGGCAGGTTACAGCGATGAGGCAAGAGACGAGGTAATAAGAACTGCGATATTTAATGCGACTTATTTCGTGCCTGCGGTTTTTGACCAGACGACCGAGATGGTACAGGGCGAGGACAACAGGATCGAAGTGGAGGAGCGCCCCAAGGCACAGTTCATACTGATACAGAACCCCGACGGTGACAAGTACCTGCCTGCTTTTACATCGCACGATGATGTTGAAAAGTTCGGCAAGGAACAGGGCACGCCATGCGAGGCTTTTATGATGAGATTCAGCAACCTTGCCGAGATACTTGAACCGCAGGACGAGATAAAGGGCTTTGTTATAAACCCGTTTGAGCAGAACCTGCCTTTTATCACGCCGTTCATAAGATCGCTGAGGCAGACGCTTACCCAGCAGATGAAAAATATGCAGGACAAGCCGGACATCACAATGACAACAAGCAACGACAAATAAGTCAGCAAATATTTTCCTTATTTATATATAGTGCGTTGACAAATTGATAATAATGTGCTATACTGATAATTGTGTAATAGCACGGTTTTTTTGCCGTGCCAACAAGTTTGAAGGAGCAGATATTATGGCTGACAAACAAGAGCTTGACAGAATGAACCGTGTTGCCGAATACATAAACCGGTACTACGAGTTCGAGGATGCTGTTGAGATCAGTAAGCAGAACAAGGAATATCTAAAAACATATATCAAGGACGATTCTGCCGTTGCCAAGGAGTTCGGGCTGAAGGAAAAGATGGTGAAGCACATCAGCAAGGTCGTTGCCACAGCTTTGCTGGCAGGAATACTGATGCTGTTCATTTTCGGTATGAGCGCATGGCTGGTGGCTATCATCGTTACGGCGGCAACATTCTGTCTGGGCATGGTGGTGCTTTATGTGATGATAAACATGAAGTTCAACGCTGCCAAGCAGGAACAGCACGAGATAAACAACGGTATACAGGAGCAGATAACCATTCTCGAGGGCAGGATAAAGCAGACCGAGAGGCAGCGTGACGACTACCGCAAGGGACTTGAAAAAAGACTGGATTTTATCACTCCCGATTACATCGGCAGCATAAGCACGATAAAGGGCTACCTTGTTTCAGGCGAGGCGGAGACCTGCGAGGACGCTGTTGCGATCTACGAGCAGAGCCTGCTGATGGCAAAGATGTCGGATGTTATGTCAAAGAGCAGCAGAAAGCCGCTTGACATGGACATCAAGGCTCAGAAAAAAAAGTTCGGCGATCCGCTTGCACAGATAAGATCACAGCGTGCTATAAAGCGAAGCAGATACTGATGATAACAAACACAAAAACCTCGGAAAAGTCCGAGGTTTTTTATTGCTTTATTATTTTTACAGCAGCGGTGCGAACGGCTTGAGGACAGCAGAGGTGAGCTTGCTGAACGTTGAACGTGCTTCTATATCCTCATAGGTTATCTCGTTGCAGCTGTTTTTGAACATATCCAGCATATCCGCTTTTATATCGGCTATGCAGCGTGAATTGCGCATATACGCTGCACACTCAAAATGCAGATAGAGGCTGCGGTAATCAAGATTGATAGTTCCCACAACGGCGGTATCGTCGTCGGAAACAAAGGTTTTTGCGTGGATAAAGCCCGGCTGATACTCATATATCCTCACGCCAAGATCCATAAGGTCCTTATAAAAAGAACGGGTGATGCAGTGAACGTACCATTTATCAGGTATGCCGGGGGTGATTATGCGCACATCGACTCCGCTTTTTGCGGCAAAGCCAAGTGCGGTTATCATTTCGTTATCGGGTATAAGATAGGGCGTGGTGATATAGATATAATCATTTGCGTTGTTGATGATATCCATATAGACCAGCTCGCCGACATTTTCGGTATCAAGCGGTGAATCGCTGTAAGGGATAACAACACCGTCGGTAGCGGGGTATTGAGCTTCATCGGGGCGGTAAAGCTCACACCTTGTGCGCTCGCCCGAGATAACGTCCCACATCTGAATGAACATCATTGTAAAGTTCCACACAGCCTCGCCCTTTACGAGCACTGCGTTATCCTTCCAATGACCGAACCTGTCCTTCTGATTGATATACTCATCGGCGATATTTACGCCGCCCGTTATTGCACAGTTGCCGTCAACGACAAGTATCTTTCTGTGGTCACGGTTATTCTGCACAGAGGATATCATGGGGCGGAAGGGGTTAAAGACAAGCGTTTTTATGCCTTTTTCCGCCATTTTCTGCTTATATCGGAAGGGGAGGGTGAACTGTGAGCCCATGCCGTCGTAGATGAGCCTTACCTCAACGCCCTGTTCGACTTTTTCAAGGAGTATCTCAACGACCTCCTGCCACATTTTGCCGTCGTCGATGATAAAATACTCCATAAAAATAAACTTGCGTGCGCTGCGAAGCTCCCTGAGCATAGCTTCAAACTTGGTTTCGCCGAACGGGAGATACTGCACGGTAGAATTTCTGTAAGCGGGGTAGCCGCCCGAACGCTCGATATACTTGACGAGCTTTTCAAAATCACGGTCCTTGCTGCGTATCTCGTTCATAAGCGATTTATCGGTACGCAGATACTTTCTTGTTTCGGCGCATTTTTTAGCATACTTGGTTTTCAGTCTTCGTGAAGAATATTGGTTGTTAAGTATAAGATACAGCACCGAGGTGAACACGGGCACAGCTATCAGCGGAACTATCCACGCCAGCTTATATGCGGGGTTCTCATCGGTATTGATGATGACAAAGCCCAGAAAAATTGCGAGCCAGGAAAAGATTATGCGCACATAAGCGGACATATAATTAAGCGTGGTAAAGGTGAGCCAGATAAGTGTGAACTGCACCACGAGCATAAGAATGATAGTTGTTCGCTTTGAAAAGGCTATTCGTATGAGCTTTTTAGGCTTCTTTTTTGGTCTGTGTTCTGTTTTGACCACGTTATGAATAGTCTGCACCCCGGTCTCTCCTTTACTTTTATTTTTTGTTTTCAGGCATTTTTCTCGCCTTATATCAATTATCTTATTTATTATATCATCTTTATCCTGCTTTTGCAAGTGTTTGCGCTCTCTGCTTATTTTCGGCAGCTTTTTATGGTTTTATTCAACAAAAGATATTGCATTTTACGAAAAAATACTGTATAATATATATATGGGAATGAAAGGAGAGCGCACTATGGAAAAGATTTTCTACATCACCAAGAATGGCGGTGATGAAAAGGGTTCTGCGCCTGAGATGGACAGGTTCAGGCGGGTGGAGCACCTTAACGAGCTGCTTTCGCTGGGCTGGAAGATAAAAGAGCTGCGCACTGAGGACTGCGGAACTTATTTTATTCTTGAAAAGCAGGATCAATAATGAAAGAGGTAAGAGAGCCTGTGCTTTCTTACCTCTTTTTTATCTTTTTCGTCTAAACTAAAAGGTCTGCCGTGAAAGCCACGACAGACCTTTATATTGTTTATTCAGCTTTGCTGTTATGCGTTACGCATTATGCAGCCTTGGACTCCTCTGCCTTGGATGACTCATCAGCCTTGGAAGAGCTGTCTGTTGAAGGAGCAGGTGCTGATGAAGCAGTTACCTCATTAACAGAGAACTTTCTGTTGAGTGAATCAAGTGCTGACTTCACGCTTTCTTCCTTGCTGTAAAGGTTAGCCTGGTAGTTCTCATCGACAGTTACCTCGTCGCCTGCGATCTTAGGATTCCTCAGAAGGATAAGTCCGTAAGCTGTCTTTGTTTCCTTCTCGGTAACAACGGTAACAACATACTGCTTACCGATATAGCACTTATCGCTGTAAGTTGAAGCCTCGCTGTTTTCAAGAACGTAGGTCTTAACTTCCTTGAAGCTCATGCTCTTGATCTTTGCGCCTGCGCTGAAGCCGCTTACATAGGTTCTGTCAACGCCCTTTTCGGTAACTTCCTTGATCACCTTTTCAAAATCAGCATTGAACTTAGATGCATTTGCTGCTGCGGTATCCTTTGTGATGAATGTAGGTGCATCATCGCCAATGGTGAATTCCTTTACATAGTAGCCGTCTTCATCAGGTGTGCCGTCGATAGCGTAGCCCTGGCTTGTGAAGGAGCTTCTCGGATAAGCCTTGATCTTGACTGTATCGCCCTTCTTGAGCAGCTTGGATGTATCATCAACGTAGAATCTTACGCCGGTCTTTACCTCTTCGGAGCAGCCCTCGTTATCAACGCCTGTTACTCTCAGATAAGGGATAGCATCTCTGTACTTGAGTTTAACGCCCTCAAATACGTCTATCTTCTTCATTTCTTTAAGGCCTTCAACGGTATATTCCTTTTCCATTACAGCCTTTTCGCAGATATAGTAGTTGCCGTCATACTCAAGAGTTACAGCACCCTCGGGATCCTTTGCATCAACAGGAACTGCGCCTCTCATTCTTGCGGTAAGGATGACCTTGTCGCCGTTCTTGAGGTTTCTGTATTCATCCTTGAAGGAGCATCTTACGAATGCAGGAGCATTGCTTCTGTCATACTCAACTCTTCCTGAGCCGTCGTTTCCTGTGAATGTTACGGTGATATTCTCGAACAGGTCGATCTTAGTACCGTTCTTGAGGCCTTCAACCTCTACCTCAAACTCCTTGTTTGTGAGCTTGATGTTATTATCTTCAAGATACTTATCGTTGCAGGTAACAACGCACTTTACCTTATCGCCGTTGCTGAGTCCCTTAGCAGATTCTTCACCGTTAAGGGTGATCTTGAGCTCTGCATTTGAGCTGAGCAGGGCATCACGCATTTTCTGCGCTTCCTTCTTATCGCTTGCCTTTGTCCATGCTTCGAGCAGCTTCTTTTCGCTTATCTCAAAGTAAGGTGACTTAGCATTTTCGGAATCATCGCTGTCGTCATCGTCGTCATCGTCGTCATAATCCAGTCCGGTATAATCGCTGAGTGCATCAACGGCGCTGCCGAGTGAATACTGCGAATCGGAATACTTATTGAGCTTAGCTGTTGCTACGCCAGAGGTCTCGATACCCTTGAAGTCGAACTTGTAAAGCTCCTTTGCGTCTATCTTCTGGAATCTGAAGAAGATATGCTTGATGATAAAGAAGCCTGCGATGAGCACTACCAGAGCACAAGCTATGATAATGATCAGCTTGAGGTTCTTTTTGAACCAGTTGTCCCCCGCCGGTTTTACAGCTGCGCCCGGTGTTCCGAAGCCCGAATTCGGCTGTGCGAACTGAGGCTGCTGGAAATTGTTTGCCTGCTGATTGAACCCTGTGTTTGGCTGCTGGAAAGCAGTTGCCTGCTGCTGCGGTACTGCCTGTGGCTGAGGAGCTGCCTGCTGCGGCTGTCCGCCGACATTTGCGCCGCCCTGCTGGGCCTGCATTTCGGCTACATTAGCGCCGCATCCCATACAGAACTTTTCCTCAGGTCCTATCGGGTGTCCGCATTTGAGACAAAATTTGATTGTGTTCATTGTTCTCTTCCTCCCAATACGATCTTATTTTAGAGATAATTTTGCACAATACAATTATATAATACCATTCAAACTTTGTCAATAAAAATTTACTACTTTCATATAAAAAACGCAATTTTCATTCTGCTGAGTACGTCTTTTTGTACATTTGAACTATCTTTTCACAAAACTATCATAAGCAGTTCAGAAAACGGACGAAAGGTCGGGAAATCTGCTGTCGTAGACGAGCTGTGACCAATGGGCGAGGCTGTTGAGCTCAGCAAGGAAATCATCGCTTTCTGCCTCAAGCAGAAAGGGGAGCTTTTCGGCGGTACGTGCCATATCCTCCATTGTGGCGGAGCTGGTGACGTAGGTGAGCAGGAGGTAGTGTTTTTTCCAGTGCTGCATCAGCTTTTCAAGCTCCCCCTGTGCATCCTTTCCGCTGCGGTAGGCTTGCGCTGTGCTTTGGACAAGCTCAAAGAGCTTATCGTTGCTGCGTTTCATAACGATGACCGAGGCGGTGCAAAGTGCTGCGACAAAGACGAGGATAACGATACTCAGGGCAAGTCTTTTCATTTTTTCAACTCCTTTTCAAACGGCACTGCGAACACGCTGCCGTTTCTGTCGGCGGTCATAAGGAAAACGTCCTTGAGCTGCAGGCGCTGTGCTTTCAGCTGCTTATCGAGCCAGCGGCGGTCATAGCCGAGAGCTTTGAGCGACTGCGGCAGCACCCTTGAGCAATCAACGATGAGCTGCGGGGGATCGGTGTTTTCCGCTTTTATGCCGGCATCGCCGCAGGAAACGTTACGGTAGGGCTGCTTCTGGTAAACGCTGATCTTTCCTGTTGTTTCAACAACGGCGAGCTGCACCTGTGAAACGTCGAAGATCTGCTGGCTGCGCAGGCTTTGCATAAGGTCATCTACCGAGAAGCGCAGGTCACGCATTACCTGCTGATCTATTTTTCCGCCCGAGATGACTATTTTTGCGCTGCCGCACATTATCCTGCGGACACGGCGTGACTTTAAGGAGATATGCGAGATGATGACATCCATACTTACGAGCGTGAAAATGGGGATAACGCCCATTATCATGGGGATATCGACGTTTTCAACGGGCAGCGTGGCGATGTTGGACAAAAGCAGGGTGATGACAAGCTCTGACGGCTGAAGCTCACCGAGCTGACGCTTGCCCATAAGTCTGACCGAGGCAACGATGACGATATAAAGTATGACTGCACGAAAAAAGACTACAAACACGGCTGTTTCCCTCCAAGGCTTTTATTATGAGTGTTGACAGCTTTGGGAGAGATATGCAAAAAAAGAAAGACTCCGCAGAGTCTCAGTCTGTCGATAAACTATAATAATTATTTTTATGACCGAAGGGGTTTTAGGGGGCGATCGGAAAGCCCCCTGATCAGCATGATCAGATTTATTGTCATCCATTAGCTGAGCATATCACCCGGGCATATAGTTTTGCAACAAGCTGAGACTCCGCAGAGTCTTTCTTTTATCAAGCAGGCTTGGGCTGCCTGCATTTTATTTTTGTGATCTTTCAGATATTTGAGTGGCTCTTTACATACTCTACGACTTCATCAACGGTGGTGAAGGCAAGACCTACCACTGTATCTGCGCAGCCGTAATAGATAGCTATCCTGCCTGTATCTGCATCGCACAGAGCTGCGCACGGGAACGTTACATTCGGCACATCGCCCACGCACTCATAAAGCTCACGGGGATTGATGAGATACTCGCTGCATCTGTACTTCACCTTCCAGGGCTGCTGTGCATCGAGGATACACGCTGAAAAGCTGTACACATAGCCGTTGCAGGACTGGAGAACGCCGTGATAAAAGCAGAGCCAGCCCTCGCTCGTTTCTATCGGGATAGGACCTGCGCCGATCTTGAGCGACTCCCACGGTCTTTCCTTTGACGGTGACATGACCAGCCTGTGCTCGCCCCAATACTTCATATCGGGGGACTGGGAAAGGTACATATCGCCAAAGGGAGTATGTCCCGAATCGGACGGACGGGAGAACATGACATACTTATCATTTATTTTTCTCGGGAAGAGTACGCCGTTGCGGTTGAACGGCAAAAAGGCATTTTCGCACTGATAGAAGGTGACAAAATCGTAGGTATAGCCCACGCCGATAGTTGGGAAGCCTTTATAGGAATTGCACCAGGTGACCCAATATCTGTCCTCGATAAAGCAGACTCTTGGATCGTAGCCGTAGCCCCACTCGTTTGCCTCCTCGGTGGAAGGATCCTGCTGGACGAATTTTATCCTTTCCTTGTTTATCTTCCAGTTGATGCCGTCATCGGAAAAGCCTGCGTGAAGCTCCATTCTGCGCTGCTTATCGTCAACACGGAAAACTCCTGCGAACTTTCCGTTAAAGGTAACGACGGCGGAATTGAAGATAGAATTTGAGCAGCTTATGGCATCCCTTTTGATTATCGGGTTGGCTGTGTATCTCCAGACGGGTGATATATCTCCCTGCGGTCTTTCCTGCCAGGGTATGTTGGGGATAGACTGTCCATTGATGATGTTTACTTTCATTTTACTCCTCCTACTTTATTTTTCTTTTTGTGTTTTATCACACGATGATATTTAATCACAACTCACAGTTTTTTTCAAGTCCCCCTGACTGTGCGCAAACGTTTTCGATTTCAAAGTTTACATTTTTTTAAGATTTGGGCACACAAAAAAGGCAGTGCCGGTATGTATAGATACTTATATAGCAGTTTGATAAGTGCATTTGGGGAAAACCCTTTTGCAAAAGGGTTATTCCCCATACCCCTTTCCTAAAACTCTTAATAATTTTTTAAATCCCGATGGCTAAAGCATCGGGATTTAAAAAATGGTTATGGTCAAAGAAAGAGAAATAGAAACAATACTTCACAAAAAAGAACTCTTCCTCAAAATTCACTTATTAGACTACTATACAAACACTATACATACTGACACTGCCTGTTTTTACTGCTTTGCCTGTGCGGTGACCTCCGGGACTTTTTCGACGCTGTTTTTCTCGGTTATCTCGGTACGGTAGACCACTCTGTGCTCCTGCCCTTCAAGCTCATAGATAGTGGACTCGGTAAAGCTCTCGAGCTTTCCGTCGCTGTCAAACAGATACCTGACTGCAAAACCTGTTGCCTGTGCGCCCTCGGGAACGGCAGGCTTTACTGTTTCGACATTATAGACATGAGTTATCTCGATCTTGTCGTCTTTATTGAGCATCTTAGCATCGGTAACTGCCGACGGGATATAGGTTATCATATCGTCCTGTACTTTTTTATGCTTGTCCGAACGGGTATACTTTTTGAACTTTTCATCGCCCGGTTCGTACTGATAATACTTTTCTCCCTGGTAATAAATATTTACCTCGCCGTTATTATACTCACTGCTTATCTTGTCATTGACATTTCTGACATCGGAATACACGAGCGTATCGCCCTCATACTTAAAGGTAAACACCTGCTCCTGCTTATCGGTATCGGTATTGGTCATGATGACCTTCGCAGAATCAAGAGCCTCAAAATCCTCTCTTGCCTGCATTATCAGGTTATCTCCGACTATATCGGGTCTTCCGCAGGAAGCTGTGCCGATCACTGCGCCAAGGCACATTACCATTGCGGTCAAGGCTGCTCTTATTCTCATAGAAGGATCACTCCCTTTATAGATCAAAGGTTCTTACAGGTCTTTGAAAAAACGATAAGCGATATGGGTATTGTGAAAAGCTGTGAAATGGTTGCGTTTATCATCAGCCCGAAGCTGAACTTTATAACATAAAGGTCTACGGAGAAGTTTTCAATCCCTACTCTTTTACCCCATGCCAGCCAGCCGACATAATCCTTTCCGTCGCACACATAGGCTATGAGTGCGCCAAGTATCACCGCTGCTATCATAAAGAAAATGAACGCAAAGGTCCTTTTAAAATTCTTCATTTTCCTTCTACTCTCCTGAAAAAAAGGCGAAGCAAGGCTGTTTTGCACTTGCTCGCCCGATAGTTTCTTATTTGCGCCTTGAAGGCGATCTGCGCTTATTATCTATAACGTGCTTGAGGTCGGAGAACCTTTCCTCACTGGTCGCTTTGAATTTTGAGAGCATATCCTCAAAATCTGCATTGCCCGATGTTGTGTTCTCAAAAACCGGCGGCGGATTTTTTGTAAAATCCTGCACAGGTCTGCTTTCATAAGGCTTTCTTGGTGCTCTGTTTTGTGCACCGCCCTGTTTTGCGCCGTTCCTGCTGAACTTGTTCGGTCTTTCCTGCTGCGGAAGTGCTTTTTTGATAGAAAGAGATACCTTTCCGTCATCTCCCACACTGAGCACCTTCACCTTTACGGTCTGTCCCTCGGTGAGATGATCCCTGATCTCATTCACAAAGCTGTTTGCGACCTCGGAGATATGTACCATACCCGTTGTGTCCTTATCCAGCTCGATGAATGCTCCGAACTTTGTGATGCCTGTTACCTTGCCTTCATAGATTTTTCCGACTTCTAACTGCATTTGCTTACTTTCCCCATTCTAAAAGTGTAGATTATCCTTATCCTGCTTTGCGCTTGCATTGCAGGTGATTTACTTATTCTGATTTACTATGTAAAATCTTCGTTCATCGGGAAAAGCATAGCCCAGTTTATCAATGGCGATCTTTTTCATATACTCTTTTTCGCCGGATTCGAGCATTTTGTTATACTCATCGTTAAGCGCCTTTTCCTCATCTATTTGTTTTGATATTTCCGTTTTTTCCGATCTCAGCTTTGCGATCTCGGCTTTATCGTAGATTATTGTAAATGCCGCATAAGCGCAAAAGCACAAAGCTATCACGACAAACAATTTTTTTGCAAGGCCGCCTTTTTTTCTTATCTTAACGACCTCGGCATCAGCAAGCTCCTCAGTCTCCTGCTCATTTATCTCTGTATTTTCATATTCCTCAAAGGTAGTCATAGCTTCTCCTTTCGCTGTTACGCATACCTATTCCACTACATTATACACCACTTAAAAGTCAACTTTCAAGGGCTTTTGCGGATTTTTTTTCTTTTTGGCTAATTTTAAGTGATTTTTCACAAACCGCACCTTGATTTTTTGTCCAATTTTATGGATAAATTCGCTCAAAGGCTTTACCAACCGCCGTTTGAAAAGCGCTGTCAGCTTTCGCAGGGCAAAAATAACAGGTCTTCCGACGAAGAAGTTTTCAAGGACTGCGCCTGCGAGCATACCGATGACGGTATAGACACGCAGCTTTCCCGTGAGTGCGGTGGCAAAGACGAACGCCGAGAAGCAGGCGACTGCGGCAAAGATGAAATCTTCAACAAAGACGACGGCTTTTTTATGGGCAAACAGCACACGCAGGGCACGGAAGGCTTCCCAGAGGACGCCTATTGCCGCACCCAGAAGGACGGAGAGGAGATAGATGCGTGTTTCTGCCTGGAGAGTGAAGCTCATTTCTCTCATGATGCACCAGCCTTTGCAAACTACCTGAACAGCTTGCCGAGCAGACCGAGCTTTTTTGTTCTGTCCTTATCGCCGTAGATAAGGGCATTTATCTCGCCCTCTACGGTAAGCTCGCCGCTTTCCACGGACATTTCGCTGACGTGGAGCTGTCTGCCCCTGATGACCAGTTCACCCAGCTGGGTATAAAGATAGACCTTGTTTTCGTCAAAGTTTTCAACATCGGTGACCCCGGTAAGCATCAGCTTGCTTCTGTCCTCCAAAATGGCATTATGTCGTTCGCTCATAGTAAAAGCCCTCCCGTTGTTGTTTTGTTAGAGTATATGCAGGGCAGGCTTTGTCCTATTCGGCGCAAAAAACCGGCCTCTGCTTTAAACAGAAGCCGGCTTGACAGTTTAACCGTGAACTATTAAAGAACTCTTACCTTAACAACGCCGTCGATAGCCTTGATAGCATCTATATCAGCATCGCCGTTGACATCAAGGATAGTGTAAGCCCAATCCTTTTTGGACTTGTTGACCATATTCTCGATATTTGCGCCCTTATCGGCAACAGCACCTGTGATCTGTGTGATAAGTGCGGGAACGTTCTTATGCAGCACGCAAACGAGTGCATCGCCTGTTTTAGCAAGCTCGGCATTGGGGAAGTTTACTGAGTTGATGATAGCTCCTCTTTCGATATATGCTTTAAGCTCATCAGCTGCCATAACTGCGCAGTTATCCTCGCTCTCCTCGGTAGAAGCGCCAAGGTGCGGGATAGCAACGACATTATCAACGCAAAGTACGGGATCTGAAGGGAAGTCTACAACATATCTTGCGCACTTTCCGCTTTCAAGGGCTGCCTTGATAGCTTCTGCATTAACAAGCTCACCTCTTGCGAAGTTGAGTATCCTTACGCCGTCCTTGCAAAGTGCGAGAGTTTCGCTGTTGATAGTATCCTTTGTATCTGCGTTGAATGGCAGGTGCAGAGAGATGAAATCGCTCTGGGCGTAGATATCGTTGATATTATTTGTTACCTTTACCTGCGGCTTGAGGTTGAGGGCAGCATTCACCGAAAGGAACGGATCGTAGCCGATAACGTCCATACCCAGTGAGATAGCGATATTAGCGAGCTTTCCGCCGATAGCGCCAAGACCGATAAGTCCGAGTGTTTTGCCCATTATCTCGTTGCCTGCAAAGTTGGACTTGCCTTTTTCTACGAGCTTGCCTACCTCATCGCCCTGGCCCTTGAGTGTTTTTGCCCACTCGATAGCCTCGGGGATCTTTCTGGAAGCCAGCAGAAGACCGCATACTGCAAGCTCCTTAACGGCGTTAGCGTTTGCGCCTGGTGTATTGAAAACTACGATACCCTGCTCAGCGCACTTATCAACGGGGATATTGTTTGTGCCTGCGCCTGCTCTTGCTATTGCAAGCAGGTTATCCTTGAACTCCATATCGTGCATTTTGGCGCTGCGCACCATTATTGCCTCAGGAGCGTCGCAGTTATCTGTTACGTTATAATCGCTTCCGAGTCTGCTTGTGCCGACTGCAGCGATCTTATTGAGTGTCAATACGTTAACCATTTTTCCTTACCTCTTTCCGAAAAAGTTTTATTAACGGACAAACTTGAAAATCGTATATAATAACAGGTTTTTCGGTCAAGCCTTTTCTCGCAAAAAAGGCTTGCGGGTCACGGGCGGCGCCCGTGTCGCTGACCGCAGTCAGCGAAATCTCCTGCCGTCAGGCGCTCCGCAAAGGGTGAATTTAAAAATAGTCCGGCGGACTGTTTTTAAAGAGGGAAAGCCCTGCAAGAGAGGGCTTTCCCTTCCTCTGTGCAGCAGTTCTTTTCCTCAAACCCTACGGGTTTGACGAACAATATATAAGACCCAAATTTGTTGTCTTCTAAAAAGTTAAGCACACGGAACAGCATTTGCTGCCCCGTATGCATAAGATTTCTATTACTTAGCGTTCTCTGCCTCGAACTTCTTCATGAAATCTACCAGCTTTTCAACGCCCTCGATAGGCATTGCATTGTAGATAGATGCTCTCATTCCGCCGACAGTTCTGTGACCCTTGAGGTTTTCAAAGCCTGCTGCCTTTGCCTCGGCTACAAACTTCTTGTCAAGCTCCTCATCACCTGTTACGAAAGGAACGTTCATAAGCGATCTGTCCTTTTCAACTACTGTGCCCTTGAAGAGCTTGGAGCTGTCAAGGAAATCGTAAAGGATCTTAGCCTTTTTCTCGTTATGGACTTTCATGCCCTCAAGGCCGCCCATCTTCTTGATCC
>DFFV01000003.1 GCA_002371625.1 Ruminococcus sp. UBA3767 | reverse complement strand
CTATGGCGAAAAACTTCTTTATCAGCGCATCACATAAGCGTGAGCTTCTTGAAAAATCATTCTGTGCGAAGTGCGATAACGGGATCCTTCTTTGCAGCGATCCTTGAAGGCATAAGACCTGCGATGAGAGTCAGAACAACGCTTATCGCAACGAGTATCACCGCACCGAGTATCGGTATGGATGCCCTCATGCTTACGTCCGTAACACTTGCTATTATCATGTTTATCGGGATAGTCAGCAGGTAGCTGATACCTATTCCGAGCAGTCCGGCTGTAAGTCCGACGATAACAGTTTCTGCGTTGAATACGTGCGAAACGTCTTTCTTTGAAGCACCGATAGCACGCAGTATACCGATCTCCTTTGTTCTTTCAAGAACAGAAATGTAGGTGATGATACCTATCATTATCGAAGAAACTACCAGCGATATAGCAACGAAAGCAATGAGAATGTAGCTGATCGCACTGATTATATCTGTTATCGAAGACATCATCAGACCGACATAGTCAGTGTATTCGATGACTTCGCCCTCTCTGCCGTCGGCTTTTGCATCATCGTTGTATTTCTTTATAATATCAACTATCTTCTCCTTGGATTCAAAATCCTTAGGATATATATTGATGAAGCTCGGCTTTGTAAGCTCTGCATAACCCAGCGTGTTCAGGTTCTGGTCGTAGGTCGAATCCGAGGTCAGCGCAGTTTTGCTGTCCTGAGATTTCTTCAGCATATCCATGCGTTCCTTTGCCATTTGCTGCATCAGCTGCATCTGCTCGGGAGTAAGCGACTGCATATATTTCTTTTCAGATTCGGTCATCTGGCTCGGGTCTGTCATAGAACCGCTCATCCCCATCATGCTGCCTGTTCCTGCCTGAGCCTGAGAATTTGCGCCCTGCTGCATCTGCTGTATCTGAGCCTTCTGCGCATCGGTGAGAGTTGATTTTGTCTTGCCGTCACCAAATTTGAGTCCCGTAAAAATATCTGTGTCCTTGTTTTCGAGCTGCTCCTTGACTATCTCGCTCTTGCTCACCCTGTTTACCAGGTACTCCGCAAGCTCGTGAGTGTAGCCGATAGAACCGTTTATAGAAGCTGCCGCAGCGTCCTCGTTAGGTCTTATAACACCAACGACCTTTATCTGCGGAGCATTCTCCAGAGCCTTTTTCATGAATTCCTCGTCGCTTGATTTATCGACCCATATATTGCCGCTCTTTTCGTATTTGTCGGTCGGTGCAAGCAGCCTGAATCTCAGCGCCAGCATTTCCTCATAAGTGTAGCTCTTCTGTCCTGCGTCAACGTCTACCTTTTCGCCTGTGAACACCTTGGCGATGATGTTTTCCAGCGGCTTTTTGTCCAGCCAGCCCAGTGTGTAAAGCACATAGTCATTCAGCTCGTTGTTCTTGTCAACTACCAGCACTACCTCATCGTAGCTCTCGGGGAATTTACCTGCCAGCACATCATACTGCTTTTTGATAAGCTCCTTGTTGTCTATTATCTCGCCGAAAATGTTAGTGCTCTGTCCGCCGAACATACTGTCGCTCATTCCCGACATACCTTCCATTTCAGCGCTCATACTGAACATCTCGCCCATACCCATGTAATCACCGACAGTGGAAGGGTTGACCTGCTCAATGCCCTTTGAGGCATCATATTCGTTGTAGATAAAAGGCTTTGTTGAATACGAATACTGAATGCTCGTTGTGTATTTTTCCAGCTCCTCGTTGTTATCAAGGAACGTTTTGAACTTTTCAAGGTCGTTCACCTTAGTCTCCTGCATATAGGTGTTTATCAGCTTGCCCATCTGATTCTGCGAGTAGACCTTGTCTTTGTCGTGGTCGGGGTTAGCCGTCCGCTGTTCCGCCATTATCTTGAAAAGCGAGTTTGTGCTTGTCGTGGTCTTGGTTATCGTCAGAGGATAGCTTGAAAGGGTATCGCTCTGAACGTGGTCTATGTAGACCTGAACACCGTTTGAAAGCGAAAGTATCAGCGCAATACCGATAATACCGATACTTCCCGCAAATGATGTCAGCATCGTTCTTGCCTTTTTGGTAAGCAGATTATTCAGCGAAAGTGAAAGCGCCGTAAAGAAGTTCATCGAGGTCTTGAGCTTTTTCCTTTCAGCCTTAGCAGCCTTCCTGGCTTCCTTTTTGCTCATCTCGGGTTTCTTTTCAGGCTCGGGGCACTCATAAGGATCGCTGTCGTCAACCACCTCGCCGTCGAGCAGCTTGATTATCCTTGAAGAATAAGACTGCGCAAGTTCGGGGTTGTGCGTTACCATAACGATCAGCTTATCCTTGGAGATCTTTTTGAGTATCTCCATTATCTGCAGGCTCGTCTGTGTGTCCAGCGCACCTGTCGGCTCATCGGCAAGCAGTATATCCGGGTCATTTACCAGGGCTCTTGCGATAGCAACTCTCTGCATCTGACCGCCCGACATCTGGTTAGGTTTTTTATTCAGCTGGTCGCCCAGTCCTACCTGTTCAAGAGCCTGTGTAGCCCTCTTTCTTCTTTCAGCTTTTGAAACTCCCGAAAGAGTCAGTGCAAGCTCAACGTTTGAAAGCACTGTTTGATGCGGGATAAGATTGTAGCTTTGGAAAACAAATCCTACCCTGTGGTTTCTGTAAGAATCCCAATCAGCGTCCTTAAAATCCTTGGTTGATCTGCCGTTGATGATAAGGTCACCCGAGGTGTACTGGTCAAGTCCGCCGACGATATTGAGCAAGGTAGTCTTGCCGCATCCCGAAGGACCGAGTATTGAAACGAACTCGCTGTCACGGAAGTCCATACTCACGCCTTTTAGCGCCTGTACTTCAGTATCACCTGTTTTGTAGCTCTTAAAGATATTCTTCAGACTGAGCATCAGGTATGCCCCTTTCTTATTTATTTTTTGAACTATCGGCACAGAGAAACTCCATACCAAAGTATTATAATTATACCACATTATATATCTATTATCAAGCGATATATTATCATTTTGTGACATATTCCAAAACGAATATTATCTGAGCGCTTTAATGTGTTACAATAGCAAAAAAAGTCCGGCGGTTAAGCCGGACTTTCCCTGAAGTTATTTTCTCTCTTGCTCGCCTCAGGAATTTTTACACAAGCTGCGGTAAACAGCCTAAAAACGTTATTCGTAGCACGCTCTTATCTCTTCAAGAGTGCTCTTTGCCATTTCAACGACCTTTTCGGGTGCGGTGACCTTTGCCTTTGTGCCGAACTTGAACAGCCAGCCCCAGAAGGTAGGTGAGATCTGAACATCGACGTTTATGTAGAAGGTGTGGTCTGAATTCTGATGACAAACTATCTTTTCACCAAATCTGTCGATAACGGTCGAAAGCAGAGTGTTATCGAATTCAAGGGTAACTGTTTGTGTCTCACCGCCGTACATACTGTAGACCGACTGGCAGTTTGTTACCTCCAGTTTTTCATCAGCTGTAAGCTCACGGCGCTTTTCGCCTGAGTTGACCGAAACATTAGCCATTCTGTCTATCCTGTAACGGCATATCTTCTCGTGCTTGTTGCAGTAGCACACAAGATAGTAATTATCCTCTTCCCAAACGGTAACGAAAGGTGATACGGTGTATACCTCGCCGTCATGCTTGAGGATCTTTTTCTTATTGAAGGTGTAGTCATAATACTGGAATGAAATAGTCTTTTTCTCGAATATTCCTTCCTGCACCTTGTTAAGATTGTAGTATACCGCCTCGTTCATAGCTTTAGAGCGGTTATTTACGAATACGTCACGCTTGAGCTGCTTTGCTTTGTATTCAGAGGTCAGCCCCTGTATCTTTGCTATCAGCTCCTGCGATTTTTTCTTGGTGAGAAATCTGCACGATGCTATCGCATCCACCAGAACGAAAAGCTCCTCGTCCTGAAAGGTCCTTGCACCTAAGTAATAAGCATTTGAGTGACCGTCCTTGGTTATCTCAATGTCCATACCGCTGTCGCAAAGTGTTTTGATATCATCGTAAATGGTTTTACGCTCTGCCTTGATACCGTATTGAGAAAGGATCTCGATAAGCCTGTTTCCTGTAATGGAATGCTCATCATCGGTCTTTTGCTCAAAATACTGTTTCATGGTCAGCAATTTCTGTTTCTGTCTTGATAAACCGGCCACTTTAAGATTCCTCCCCGCTACGTTTCAGATCCTTCACCATGATCCTGGTGCCGTCAGCACGCAGTATCACCGTGTTGTCCAGCTGTGCCGTAAGATTAGATACGACACCCGCACGATACTCATTACGAAGACACTCACGCTCTGCCTTTTCGTCAGATGTGAGCTCTCTCTTTCTTGAGATCGCAGTCAGCTCGGACAATCTGTCCAGCTTTTTCTTCTCCATAAATTTTTACACTTCTCCTTATGCGGATACGCCCGGTCTTTTTGGTGTCATATCCGTTCAGATAGTCGGATAGCTTACACAATACTATCCTTTGTGTCCGAAAAATATCACTTTGCGTACCCATTGTGTTTATTATATATATCTTTTTATTTTGGTGTACAACAAAACGTTCTTTTTCGGTTACAAGTGACATTATATCACACATTTTCCGAAAATTCAAGTGCATTTTGTACAAACTGTCCGATAAATTTCCCTTGATTTGAACAAATAATAATTATATTGTGTTTTCTCTTGAAAAAAGCACAAGATGTGGTATAATGTTATTGAATAATTTGAGATATAAAATTGTAAACTTTTTGTTAAGAGAGGTTAAAGACCATAAAATGAGGCACAAAAGGCTAACATTGACCGACATAGACAGCTATGTTTCGGAGGATATCTTTTCACGGGCTGAAGCGCCCTCGGCTGACCGCATCGCAGTTACCCGTGCGCTGTTTGAAAGCGCTACCGAAAAGCAGAAGCAGTACCTTATCATGTATTTTAAGCAGAAAATGACTATGGAGCAGATAGCGCTCAGGTGCGGCGTGGCAAAGTCCACCGTTTCACGAACTATCGCTCGGGGAAGAAACAATATCATCAGGGCGATGAAAACTCACGAGCTTATCTCAAGCCTTGAAAAGCGCAGCAGGGAGGACTGAATTTGGCAACACCGATAATTGATTTTGTGGAAAACTGCTGTAACAGCAAAGTTTCACGCTTCTTTATGCCGGGGCATAAGGGAAAGGGCCTGCTTGGGTTTGAACAGCGTGATATTACCGAGATTAAGGGCGCAGACTATCTCTATGAAGCAAGCGGCATAATCGGCGAAAGCGAAAGGCAGACCGCCGCAGCCTTTGGTGCAGCTGATACTTTGTTTTCTACCGAAGGTTCAACGCTGTGCATAAAAACTATGCTTGGCATCATCAGGCTTATGGCAGGCGATACACAGCCGACCGTCCTTGCACCGAGGAATGTGCATAAAGCCTTTATCGACGGCTGTATCCTGCTTGATATAAATGTTGTCTGGCTTTACCCTCAGCCGTATTCGGAAAGTATATGCAGTGCAAATATAACACCGCAGCTTATTGAAAATGCGCTCAAAGCGCACCCCGATGTGACCTGCTGTTATGTCACCAGCCCCGATTATCTCGGCAATACAGCCGATATACAGGCTATCGCAAAGATATGCCACAGCTTTGATAAGCCGCTGCTTGTCGATAACGCCCACGGCGCATACCTTGCCTTTCTTGAGGAAAACGCTCACCCTATCTCACTCGGTGCGGATATGTGCTGCGATTCTGCGCATAAAACGCTGCCTTGCTGCACGGGGACTGCATACCTGCACATCTCAAAAACAGCACCGCAGCTTTTCTCCAAAGCCGCAAGGAACGTTATGTCAATGTTTGCCTCAACAAGCCCGTCCTATCTTCTCCTGCAAAGCCTTGACCTTTGCGGTGATATGCTCGCATCGGGTGAGTTCGCCCAAAGGCTCGCTGAGCTGGTAAAGCGTGTTGATAAATGCAGGCAAAAGCTCACCTCACTTGGCTGGGCGCTTTGCGGAAACGAGAAAACAAAGCTGACTATCTGTGCAGCAAAGTGCGGTCATAGCGGCACCGAGCTTGCCGAGCTTCTCAGGCAGTATTCCATTGAACCCGAGTACAGTGACAGGGAATATGTCGTGCTCATGGCAGGCGTTTATAATACCGAAAGTGACTTTGAACGGCTTGAAAATGCACTTGCGGCAATAAGCATAAAGCCGCCGCTCATAAACAGCTTTCCGCCTGTTGTTCCTGCCGAAAGAAAAATGTCCATGCGTGCTGCCGCTTTTCTGCCGTGGGAGAGCGTAAATGTTGATGATTCCCTCGGCAGAGTCTGCGCTATGACAGTCACAGCCTGCCAGCCGTCAGTTCCCGTGGTCGTCAGCGGAGAAGTGATAAGCGAGGACATAATAAAAATTATGAAAAAGTATAGCATTTTTCAGGTGAATGTGCTATAATATATATGTATATGCTTGAATTTCAAGGAGGAGAATATGAAACTTGTTTATGCAATAGTGGGAAGCGATGATGCTTATACCGTAAATAAAGGACTTTCAAGCGCAGGCATAAGGGCTACCAAGCTCGCCTCAACAGGCGGTTTTCTTTCAAAGGGAAACACCACCTTTATGATATGCTGTGCCGATGAGCTTGTCGATAAGGTCATCGAGATATGCAAGTCCTATTCCAAGAAAAGAAAGCAGGTCGTTCCCGCTTCCGAGATACTTGAAACGGGATATCAGCAGGCTGAGCCTGTCGAGATAACCGTTGGCGGCGCAACTATCTTCGTTACCGATATTGAGCGCTTTGAGCAGGTTTAACGCAGACGATGGAGCTTAAAATGGTCGGAAACGCCCACATAGTCGGGCTTATCCGCAAAATGATAACCAAGAATAAAGAGCAGCGCTCTATAATGATACACGGTGAGACCGGTCTTGGGAAAAAGCACCTTGCACATTACATCGCAGCTGCCTATCTTTGTGAAGAGCATAACGGCGAGCCTTGCGGAAAATGCAAGTCCTGCCTTATGGCCATGCACGAGGCACACCCGGATATCATCAACGTTCAGGCCAATGCTAACGGGAACTATATCATAGATGAGTCGATAAGACCGATAGTTTCCGACAGCGTTGTAATGCCTAACGAGAGCAGATATAAGGTCTATATCATACCCGACCTTGACCGCTCGGTCAATACCGTGACCGCAGTGCAGAATATCCTGCTCAAGCTGATAGAAGAACCGCCCGAGCACGTTGTTGTTATAATGACCGCTCGCAGCAAGGAGATCTTCCTGCCGACGATAATTTCAAGAACACTTTCACTTGCCGTCACAAGCGTGACCGAGCAGGAGTGCCTTGAATATCTCAGGGGAGCTTTCCCCGATAAGACCGAGCAGGAGCTTGCTCTTGCCGTCAGCGCAGGCAGAGGAAATATAGGCAGGTGCACAGCATTTGTTCAGGGCAGCGGCTTTGCCGACAATGCCGAAAAAGCAAGAGCCTTGTGTGATGCCGTCACCTCGGGCGATGAGTATCTGCTGCTCAGAGCAATGGCTGGTATCTCATCGAATAAGCAAAACGCAAGGGCAGCGCTTGAATTGCTCAGCGAGATCTGTGCCGATGCAAGCCTGTTCCATGTCGGGCAAACGGATACCACAGCATTTGTAAGCTGCTATGAGCAGGGCGCACGAAAGCTCGCAGAGGTCATCTCGGCGCAGGGCGGTGTGCAGCTTTATGATATACTGTGCGAACATATCAACAGGATAGATGCCAACTGCAACCTCGCATTGACACTTAACAGCCTCGCCGCAAGGCTTTCACAGGCTGTAAAATAGAAAGGAAAGATTTATGCTGAAAATAATAGGAGTTCGTTTTAAAAGCGTCGGAAAGGTCTATTATTTCGATCCTGCGGGATACGATGTAAAGCAGGGCGATAAGGTGATAGTTGAGACCGCAAGGGGAGTTGAGTGCGGTGAAGCTGCCGTTGTTGACAGACAGATCGACGAGCAGACATTTTCATCGCCCATCAAGCCGATAATCAGACTTGCCACCGATGAGGATCTTAAACATATCGAACGCAATAAGCGCAAAGAAAAGGACGCATTTAAGATCTGTGAGGAAAAGATCGCAGCCCATAAGCTGAAAATGAACCTTATAGATGTTGAGTGCACCTTTGACAATAACAAGCTGCTGTTTTATTTCACAGCCGAGAACCGAGTGGATTTCCGTGAGCTTGTCAAGGATCTTGCCTCAGTTTTCAGAACAAGGATAGAGCTGAGACAGATAGGTGTCAGGGACGAAGCAAAAATGCTCGGCGGACTTGGTATCTGCGGTCAGCCGTTCTGCTGTTCAAGATTTCTCGGGGAGTTCCAGCCTGTTTCTATAAAAATGGCAAAGGAGCAGGGGCTTTCGCTGAACCCGACCAAGATCTCGGGTACCTGCGGCAGACTTATGTGCTGCCTCAAGTATGAGCAGG
>DFFV01000084.1 GCA_002371625.1 Ruminococcus sp. UBA3767 | reverse complement strand
TTCTTGCGGCACATTCCTCGGCATCAGCCATTGCTCTGTCAAGGTCGTTGGAAATATAGACAGAATCCGCCTGCCTTGCGCCCGACATAGTGACCTTGGGGATAGCATTTACCGTCTGGGTAACGGCAGCTTTGAAGTTTTCAGGCTCTATCTCCATTTTTGTGAGCAACTGCGGTATAAGTCCGCCCTCCTGCGTGAGCAGGGCAAGCATAACGTGCGGCTGGTCAACAGCCTGGTTGCCGTAGGTCGAAGCTATCGACTGAGCGCTTTGGATAGCTTCGATCGACCTTTGTGTTAATTTCTGTACATTCATTTTACATACCTCCCATCTTATCTGTCGTTCTTTCTTTTGTAGAAGTGGTAGGCGCTGTTAAGGTAAGCTCTGTATGTGTTTTCTGTCAGCTTTTCGGCAAGCATCATATCGTCGATGTTATCAAAGTACTGCTGCATACAGGTATCGAGCAGGTTGATATACATACCTATCGCATTTCCCATTTCCTCGCTGGAGAGATCGCTGCTTTCGGGCGAGCGGAACTCTCTTATATAGCGTCCGTTGGTAATGCTGCTTTTAATGGGAATGTCGGTATAATTTGAAAGGAAAGCGGTCTCGACCTGCTGCCACATTCTGAAAAACTCGTCTATACAATCTTTAAGGTTAGCCGATCTTGTTCTGAAATGCACTCTCAGCACGCCAAGGCTGCTGCTCGTTTCCTCGTTCAGCTCAACGGTATACCTCACCGAAGGGTTATACTTATAGTTGAGCAGACTTTTCATTGCAAGTGTATATTCGCTCGTTTTTTCTGTCATGACAAACTTGCTGTCAACAAAATCCCTGACAGCTGAAAAAGTATCTCTTATCCTCATTCGTGAAGTGTTCAGCCCGAGCTTTTCCGCAAGATAGACATTTATAAGGCTGCTTCTGCTCATGCCCGTTTTATAAGCTATCTTGTCAAGCTCACGCACGATACTGTCGTCGATGACGATACAATAACTTGCTTTACCCATATTAGTGCCTCCTTTTACCGATTACATTATAGCACATTTTTTAAAACTTGTCAATGGATTTATATAAACATAGTGTGCAATTATTTGTGATGTGTTACACGTTTGGGATATAAGACAAAAAAATAACTGCGCATCATGCGCAGTGCTGAGTATCATATATCTTTTTCTTTAAGCTCCTTAGCTTTCTCTGCGATAGCCGATGCGATAAGAAAAGAAGCAGGTGCTGCGGCGATTGCAAAAACTGCGCCTATTATCAGTATTGCTGTTAACATAGCACTGGATCACCTATCCTTTTTTTCGTATTTTCCTTTTATAATAAGAGCGGCAGAAAACAGCGGGGGAGCTTGGTTTTCTGCCTTCCATGAGTGTAAATGCGAAAGAGAGCACGCAAAACAACGTGAAATTACTCAAAGTTATAAATGTTCGGATGGTAGAAAAATACAGCCGGCTATCAAAAAAAGTGAGCAGTCGCTGTTGATATCCTTCAATAACGGCATGCCCATGACAAGTGTGTTGTTTCGTATTTGGGGGATATGGTTGTCTCTTTTGTTTTGTTCTGCATTTTTCTTTTTTTGTGCTTATCTCTTTCTATGTATATATTTTAACATAAACATCCCTGCTTGTCTATTGACTTAATAAACAAATCTAACAAAATATTTAAAAGCGTATTTGTTATATTTTGCGCAAGGAGATTTATATAATCACTCGTACACATTTTTACAAAAAAAGAACCCTGCGAGCTGATGCCCACAGGGTAGGAAATATTTCATTTACGGCTGCGCATATACGCTTGTTATGCCCAGGTACTCCTCAAGGGAAAGTCCGCTTGCTTCGATCTTTTTGCAAAGGTCAACATCACCGAGGTATCTGATGTGCCACGATTCAGCCATGTAGCCTGTCGAGCTTTCCTTGCCTTTTTTATAGCGAATGATAAAACCGTAGTCATTGCAGTGCTGTGCCAGCCACTTTGCTTCTGCGGTATTATCAAATGAGCTTGAGGCATTGTTTATGTCCATGGCAAGTCCCGACTGGTGTTCGCTGTGTCCGGGTCTTGCGGAATATCTGTCGGCGTTAGCCTTGCCGTCGTAAGCGACGTAGTTGTTATAAAGATAGGACTGGTAGCCGTAGCTTCTGAAGCCTGAACAGATCCACAGGTTTATACCTTCCATAGCGGCTGCCTGCTGCATTTTATTGAATGCTGCCTGTGCCTGAGGATCAAGCCCCGGGTTGTAATCGACAGGAAGTGGATATGTCTTATTGGCGATAAGTATGCCGTTTACATAAGTTACTCCGTTCCTGTTTTCGATCTTTGCATTGCCATTGACCGGCTTTGTTTTGGTTGTAGCTTTTGTGCCTGCGGTGGTAGTAGCGGAGGTTTCCTGCGTTGTCTGAGCAGTATACTCACCCGTGGTCTCTTCGGTCGTGGTCTCGCTCTGCTCGGTCTCGCCCGTGGTTATCTCGGTAGTTTGCGAGCTTTCGGTTTTTGAACTGCTGTCATTTTCGGAAGACGATGACGGCGATTTTTCCGTCGTGGTCTGAGACTGAGGCGCTGCGGTCGTATGCTCGGAAGCGTCCGAATCGCCTGATTGTATCGTTTTTCCGGAGAGCTTTGAGAGCAATGCGATTATACCAACTACTATGCACACCAGCACTACAACACCGCATACCTGTCTTATCTTATATTTGTGGCGGTGAATAAAGCTGTCGCTGCTTTTATGGTTTCTTGTCAGTTCTGTGCGTGCACGCTGAACATTCTGCTGATGTTCGTTATCGTTCTGCACAGGATTTGACTTATTTTGTTCATCCATTTTAACACGCTTTCTTTCTCAAAAATTCTTACACACACAATCATTATAGCACACTTTCATCAAAATTTCAAGCCCCGTGACAGAATATATGCAAATAATCAACGGTCAAATTGTAAAAAGAACGCTAATAATTGAAGATTACTATTGATTTTTTGAGAATATGAGTGTATAATATTTTTAATTGAATTTTTTGGGGAAGGTAATTTTATGGAGATAATCAACAAATCCGATAAAAATCTGCTGAAGGAATATGAAGCGTTCGCAAGCACGAGCAAGTACGGCAACTTTATGCAGTCACTGCTGTGGCCGAAGGTAAAGGACAACTGGGGCTGGGACGCTGTTATTTCAAGGGACAGCGAGGGCAGGATAAAAGGCACCTGCCTGGTGATAATCAAAAAGATACCGATCTTTGGCGTTACATTCCTTTATGCACCGCACGGACCTGTTTGCGACTGGAGCGACAAGGAAACGATGCAGGATCTGTTTGAGGGCGTAAAGGTGCTTGCCAAGAAATACAAGTGCTATCAGTTCATGTGGGATCCCTGCCACGAGGAAAAGGACAAGGATATCTCCGAGATGATAATCGGCATGGGCTTCAAGCACAGATACAACGCTCCCGAGCTGACAACTATACAGGCAAGAAACAACTATATGCTGCGCAACATAGAGGGCAAGACCGCTGACGAGGTAATGGCGACCTTCAAGCCCGACTGGAGAAACAGGATAAGAAAAGCAGGCAGAAAGGGCGTTGTTTGCAAGGCGTGCGGCACTGAGGCGCTTGATGATTTCTATCCGCTGATGCAGGCAACAGGTATCCGTGACGGCTTTTCGATACGTTCAAAGGAATACTTTGTGAAGATGATAAACGGGCTTGGCGAAAAGCATTGCAGGCTGTTTATGTGCTACGTTGAGGAGGACGGAAAGCAGATACCTCTCTCGGGTGCGGTAACAACGCAGTATGCGGGCAAGACCTGCTATGTTTACGGCGCTTCGGCTAACCACCACAGAAATCTTTATCCTAACTATCTTATGCAGTGGACGATGATAAACTGGGCGTTAGAGGGCAAGAATTACATTTACGATTTCCAGGGCATACCGTTCTACACCGATCCCGAGCACCCGAATTACGGTGTTTACAAGTTCAAAAAGGGCTTTAACGGTGAGGTCGTTACTTATGCGGGAGAGTTTTTCTACGTATTCAAGCCGTTTATGAAAAAGATAGTTGACCTTTGCGAAAAGCTGGTCATGTGGAAGCATGACAGGAAGACCAAGAAGCTGCTCAAAAATCGAAACAAGGATATGCAGTAATAATAAATATCACACGGGGTAAGGCGACTTTTCCCGTGTGTTTTTTTGTTTTGGCAGGCGGCAGCAAACCGCATGGTGCGACAGCTTGTGCACGGGTCAAGGCTTTTTCTAAAAAAATGCAGATAAACGCCCTGTTTTTTGTGCAATTTTATCCGCTATAATATTTGCAATTTGCGCATAAATGTAGTATAATAGTATTGTGCGTATTCAGGGGCATTCGGCGCTTTGTGCGCTTTTAACAGGGCAGTGCCCCTTATTGAAACAAGTAAAGGATTGAAACAGATGCTATATGATCTTCTTGAAAAACTCGGACAGAGCACAGGTATAAAGGGAATGCCGCTTTTTGCGATGTTTGTATTCAGCCTTTTGCTCGTGTCGCTGTCATTTAAGCTGTTTACGAGAGTTCTCCCCAAGGATCAGGGACGTGAGTTTGCGGTGAACGGCTCGCTTTCACAGGGAAAGGCGAGAGGTGCGGGACTTATATTCATAACCTGCTTTGTACTGCTGACTTCGCTTTTTGTTCCGCTCAATCTGGAGCTTGTGATATATCTTGTGCTTATTTACGGCGCAATGCTCAGCGGTTATCTCGATGACGCTTCCGATGTACCCTGGGGCAACCTGAAAAAAGGACTTATCGACCTTGTGGTATCCGGCGGTATCGCAGGAACGTATTATTATTTCAACTCTTCTGCCATCTCGGTAGCCTTTCTGGGCTGGAAGGTGGAGCTGAACCCAGTGTTGTTCGTTATTCTTGCCGCTGCACTTGTGTGGGGCTCGATAAACGTTACAAACTGCGCTGACGGTGTAGACGGACTTTGCGCATCACTGTGTATGCTTTCGATATATATGCTCAGCAAGCTGCTCGGCTCGCAGACGACAATGATGTCGGTGTGCCTGATAATGCTTGCCTGCCTGGGCGCTTACCTGTGGTATAACTGTTCACCGAGCAGTATACTTATGGGAGATGCAGGCTCAAGAGCGCTGGGAGTATTTCTTGCGCTGCTGGCACTTAAAACGGGTTCGCCGTTTGCATACCTGCCGATATGCGCAATGCTGATAATCGACGGAGGACTGGGACTTATAAAAGTTTCGTTCATTCGTTTCCTTAAACTCAAAGGCTTTATGAAAAATATCCGTACCCCTATACATGACCATGTGAGAAAAAACAAAGGCTGGTCTGATACGCAGGTAGTTATAAGATTTCTGATAGTACAGCTTGTTATCGGTATCTGCTACTTCCTGATGAGTGTGTGAGAATAAGGGCAAAGAGATAAGAATTGTGGAGTGATAGATATTAACAAGAAGCTGAAATATGGCTTGAACATTCTGTTCATAGCTGTTGTGGCGTACCTGACGGTAAGGCTGCTTTTCAACAACCGTGAGCTTTCAGAGATAATGTGTGAGCTTCACCGTGCTGATAAGCTGTGGCTTGCTTTTGGCTGTGTGTGTACCTTCTGCTTTATCGCAGGAGAATCGGTCATTATCAAGTATATGCTGTGGCTGTTCAAGGAAAAAGTGCCGTTTTTGCGGTGCCTGAAATATTCGTTTATCGGATTTTTCTATTCCTATATAACCCCGTCTTCATCGGGCGGTCAGCCTGCGCAGATGGTCTATATGAAAAAAGACGGCATCTACTACGGCTATTCATCGCTGATAATGCTGGTGGTGGCAGTGGTCTACAAGGCTGTGCTGGTATTGCTGGGTTTATTTTTCTACATTTTCTATCACGGCTATGTGGTGGATCATGTGGGAGATTATATGTGGCTGGTCTATGTAGGGTTCTTCCTGAACCTTGCGTATATCGCACTTTTGCTGATAGTTTGCCTTAAACCCTTGTGGTCACGCAAAATGGCGATAAAGCTGATAAACCTGCTCACAAGGATACATCTGCTCAACGCAAAGAACAATGAGCGTTACATAGCAAAGGTAACAAGGATATTTGACAACTATGTAAAGGCATCGAAGTATATCTCGGATAATCTCGGTTCGCTGTTTACTATAACCTGGCTGACGATATTGCAGAGATTGGCACTGTTTATGCTGACGTGGATAGTTTACCGTTCATACGGACTGAGCGGAGCGAGCTTTATGGAGATAGTTGCGCTTCAGGTAATGATAGGCGTAGCTGTTGAGATGCTTCCTTTGCCGGGCGCTGCGGGAATAACCGAAGCCTGCTTTATAGCCTTCTTTACGGGAGTGTTCTCGGATGAGCTGATAAGCCCTGCGATACTCCTTAACAGAGGTATCAGCTTCTATGCGGTAATAATCATCGGCGGACTTGTTACACTGGGAACACATCTGCTGAATATAAAAAGATACGGTAAGGATACCGATAAGGAAAAACAACAGAAAGAGCTGGAAGAAGCTACGGTTGCACAGATACCCTCATCGGATGAAACGGATAAATAATATTAGGGAAAAAAGGTGAAGATATGATAGGATTTTATAACTATACCGTAATACTAACCTACCTGAGCCTTTGCTCAGCGGTGGTCGGCATAACTCAGGTATTTGAAGGACGTGAACGTATCGCTATACTGTGCCTTCTTATCTCGGGTATTTGCGATCTGTTCGACGGAAAGGTAGCAAGGCACAAAAAAGACAGAACGGATCAGGAAAAGCTGTTCGGTATACAGATAGATTCGCTGTGTGATCTGGTGGCGTTCGGCGTTCTGCCTGCCTGCATTGGTTATAATATGGGCTTCCATTACGGATTAGGTCTTGTTTCAGCCGTTCTTATCGTTCTTTGCGGTCTTATCCGTCTTGGCTATTTCAACGTTATGGAGGAAGAACGCCAGCGTTCGACTGCGGAGAACCGCAAGGAGTATCAGGGACTGCCGATAACGACTTCTTCGATAATACTGCCGCTTTTGTTTCTTGCAAAAAAGAATATCCCCGATGAAGCATACCCTTATGTGTTCCAGGGATTTATGATCGCACTGGCTGTGCTTTTCGTAGCGGATATAAAGGTCAAAAAGCTGTCGGCAAAGAGCATTTTCCTTATGTTTACGCTGGCTGCGCTCGTGATACTGGGACTGTGGAAGATCGCACCGCATCACTAAAATGAAATAAGGGGGAACATACTATGAAATACCGTAACAGACAGGGACAAGAGTTTGAAGAGACGACATCGCAGGACAAGCTGCTGCAAAGAGCTTATAAGAGCTATTTCTGCCGTGTATTTCTCAGACTGCTGAGTATGCCCGGAGTTTCAGAGTTTGCGGGCGTTTTGCTTGACAGCAAGCTCTCGGCGAGCTTTATTTCGGACTTTGCGGAAAACAATAATATCGACCTGAGCGATTATGAGCCAAGAGCTTATAAATCATTCAACGATTTCTTTACAAGAAAAATAAAGCCGGGCAGCAGACCAATGCCAAAGGATAAGAACGCTGTTGCCTGCCCTTCGGACGGAAAGGTAACGGCTTATAAAATAGACGAGGTGAACGGTTTTGTTATCAAAAACTCGGTCTATTCCATAAGAAGCCTGCTGAGAGATAAAAAGCTGGCTAAGAGATATGAGGGCGGATATGCGGTGATTGTAAGGCTTACGCCTGATGATTACCACAGATATGTTTATTGCAGCAACGGAATAAAGAGCCATGACAGAGTTATAAACGGCGTGCTCAGCACAGTAAACCCTGTTGTGAACGAGTACGTTCCTGTTTACCGTGAAAATTCAAGGCAGTACTGCGTTATAAGAACAGAAAAGTTCGGTGACATCGTTCAGATGGAAGTCGGCGCACTGTTTGTTGGTAAGATAACCAACGCTCACCCCTACGGAAAGAGAACGGTCCTCAGGGGAGAGGAAAAGGGTTATTTCGAGTTCGGTGGTTCAACTATCGTGCTGCTGTTTGAAAAGGACAAGGCGGAGGTTTGCGAGGACCTTTTGAAAAACACTCGTGAGGGCTTTGAAACAAAACTGCTTCAGGGCGACATTGTTGCAAAGGCAAAATAATAACGGACAAATGCTTTGAGGGCGCACTTTTTAATAAAAGGTACACCCTCAATTGCTGATTTTAGCAGCATAAAGCCATTGCTTATGGAATGAAGGGAGTGCATAGGCTTTTGTATAAACTCAACTATGCCTGGGTGGACGAAAAATATTACTATGACGGCAATGACCTGGGCGCAGTAGTCTATGAGGACAGGACTGTATTTAAAACATGGGCACCGATGGCTACGGGCGTGTATCTTAATCTGTACCTTGACGGAACAGGCGACTGCAAAATGGAAAGTCTCCCGCTTGAGCCGCTGGACAAGGGCGTTTGGTATGTAGAGATATTCCGTGACCTTGACGGGTGCTTTTATACCTACACATTTGAATACAATCACAGAAACAACGAGGAAACTATTGATATTTACGCTAAATCGTGCGGTGTGAACGGCAACAGGGGAGCGGTGATAAACTTTGCAAACACAAATCCCGCAGGCTGGGAAAAGGTGAGCAGGCCTGTTTGCACAAACCCGTGTGATGCGGTGATATATGAATGCCATGTAAGGGATATCTCGGCGGATATAAGCTCGGGTGTGCCACCCAAGTATCGTGGAAAGTTTCTCGGAATGGCTTGCAGGGGAACGAAAAACAAGGGCACGGCTACCTGCCTTGAACATCTCAAGGAGCTGGGAATAACGCACGTGCAGCTGCTGCCTGTTGAGGATTTTGCAACTGTGGACGAGGCTCACCCCGAAAAAGCGCAGTACAACTGGGGATACGACCCCAAGAATTACAACTGCCTTGAAGGCTCGTATTCTACCGATCCGCAGGATCCCAAATGCCGCATAGTCGAGTTCAAAAAACTGATAATGGAGCTGCACAAAAACGGCATCGGCGTTATTATGGACGTGGTTTACAACCACACCTACTACACTGAGGAATCGGCGTTTGAGCGCTCTTTCCCGTATTACTACCACAGGCACAGGGACGGTAAGTTCACCAACGGTTCGGGCTGCGGCAACGAAACGGCTTCGGAGCGCAGGATGATGCGTAAGTTTATGATAGACTCGCTGAAATTCTGGGCGACCGAATACAAGATCGACGGTTTCCGTTTTGACCTTATGGCGCTGCACGATATTGAAACGGTGAACATCATCCGTGATGAGCTGGACAAGATAGATCCGCAGATACTTATGTACGGCGAGGGCTGGACGGGCGGAGAATCTCCGATGTACGCAGATAAGCTCGCTTATAAGTGGAATTCCTACAAGTTCGGCAGGGTAGGCCTTTTTAACGATAACATAAGGGATTCGATAAAGGGCGGTACTTTCAATCCCTATGACAAGGGCTTTGTAAGCGGCAACAGGAATGCTGTTGCTACGCTGAAAAGAGGTATCGCAGGTTCTGTTCCGCACCACGAGCTGCGTGATGCAAAGGAAGCGTGCTGGGCTTTTGAGCCGACGCAGGCGATAAATTACTGCGAGGCGCACGACAACAATACCCTCTGGGACAAGCTGTGCATTTCTGCCAAGCACGAGGACGAGGCAACACGCATACGCATGGACAAGCTCGCAGCAGCGATAGTTATTCTTTCGCAGGGCGTGCCGTTTTTGCAGCTCGGGCAGGATTTTCTGCGCACAAAGCCAAGGGTGCTCAAAGAAGACGAGCAGCCGAATGATGTGAATGTTTATGACGGGAACAGCTACAATGCTCCCGACTTCACAAACTCTATAAAGTGGGACAGAAAGACAAAATACAAAGAGGTCTTTGAGTATTACAAAGCATTGATAGCTTTGAGAAAGACAAGCACGCTGTTTCGTATGTCTGCCAAGTGGGAGGTCGAGCAGAAGCTGTCATTCTGGCGGATAAACCACGATAATTTCATCGTTTTTTCGCTGTTTGAGAATAGTGACAGCTTTATAGTAGCGTTCAACGCCTGTGAGGAGGACAAGTATTTTGACCTGCCGACAGGTGAGTGGCGACAGGTGCTGGACGAGAACGGCAAAAGCAGGCCCGATTCTGTTTACGGGCGTGTCTGCTGCCCACGGCTGAGCGCTGTGGTTTTCAGGATAAAGCTGAATTAACATCGCAGTGAAATAAAAAGCGCAGCATTTTTTGCTGCGCTTTGTTTTTATTCTATTGCTGTAATGGTCAGCGTTTCGCCGTGGACTTTGAACTTTACTTCAAGGTCTGCAAACCTGAAGCCGTAAATGCGGTTCTCATCATCGTGGTAGGCAGGCCTTGGATCGAGCGAAAGCACCTCTTTGAGCGCTTCCTGCTTATCCTGTGGGACTTTTTCGAGAAGCTGCTTGTCAAAGACAACTTCCAGCCTGTCGGTGCTGTGCTGCTGTGCAAAGCTGCCGCTTGCCTGCTCGATGCAGTCGGCGTAGGGAATATAGGGCTTGATATCAAAAACAGGCGTGCCGTCCTTCATATCTGCCCCCGAGACTTCAAGAATGATGCCCTCATCGCTTTGGATAACTCTTTCGAGCTTAACGCAGGAAAGTCCGAGCGGATTGGGACGGAAAGGGGAGCGTGTTGCAAAGACGCCTCTGCGTGTGTTTCCGCCCAGCCGTGGCGGTCTTACGGTAGGGGAAAACTCCTCGCACACGCTGTCGGAAAAGCCCCATATCACCCAGAGGTGTGAGAACTCGCTTATTCCGCCGAATGCTTCGGGGATATTATACGGCGGTTTCAATACTATCTGCGAGATGAGATTTCTGCAAAGTCCGCTCTGACGTGGTATCCCGAATTTAGTGGGAAAGTCGCTTTTTATATGTCCTATCACATTCAGCTTGTAGCTTTCGCTCATAGTTACCAGCTCACTTTCATTTTGCTTGTTTCAAAAAGCGCAAAGCCCACAGCATCACTGTGAGCCTCACAAAAAGTATTGTCAGTCTGCGAAAAGTGCAGTTGAAAGGTATCTGTCGCCTGTATCCGGCAGGAGAGCAACTATCGTTTTGCCCTCGTTCTCGGGACGTTTTGCAAGCTCAACAGCTGCATAAACTGCCGCACCCGAGGATATTCCCACAAGCACGCCCTCTTTTTTGCCGACCAGCTTGCCGTAAGCGAATGCATCATCGTTTTCAACTGCGATGACCTCATCGTAAACGGCGGTGTCAAGCACATCCGGAACGAAGCCTGCGCCGATGCCCTGTATCTTATGTGCGCCTGCTGTGCCCTTTGAAAGCACCGGTGAAGATGCAGGTTCAACTGCAACTATCTTGGTTTCGGGCTTTTTGCTCTTGAGGAACTTGCCGACACCTGTTACAGTTCCGCCTGTGCCGACACCTGCAACAAAGATATCAACAGCGCCGTTTGTATCGTTATATATCTCCGGACCTGTGTGGTCAAAGTGAGCCTGCGGATTTGCAGGGTTTACGAACTGACCGAGGATAATTCCGCCCTCAGTTTCCTTTTCGAGTCTGTTTGCTTCTTCAATTGCGCCCTTCATACCCTTGCTGCCGTCGGTGAGGACAAGTTCAGCGCCGTATGCTTTCATAAGCTGACGTCTTTCAACGGACATCGTTTCAGGCATTACGATGATTATTCTGTAACCCTTTGCTGCTGCCACAGAAGCAAGGCCGATGCCAGTATTTCCCGAGGTCGGCTCAATGATGACCGAGCCTGCTTTGAGCTTTCCTGTTTTTTCAGCATCGTCTATCATAGCCTTGGCTATCCTGTCCTTAACAGAGCCTGCTGGGTTGAAATATTCGAGCTTTGCGTATATTTTAGCTTTCAGTCCGAGTTCCTTTTCGATATGTGTGAGTTCCAGAAGGGGAGTGTTTCCTACGAGCTGGTCAGCAGATGTTACGATGTTTGCCATAATGATTACCTCCAAATATGTTTAATAGTTTTTATAGATAGTTTTGTGGTTCAAGCGGTGTTTCAGCAGCAACATCGCCGCAGCTTACCCGTGCACATTTCAGCCCTGTGCTGTGTATGTGATAGATACTTCATAATATCCTCTCCTTTTAACCTACCAACTTGGTGGTTTAGTAGTTTAATAGAATTATAGCACTGCTTTTCTGATTTGTCAAGTACTTTTTTGATATTTTTTTATCTGAACAAAAAAAGAGCGCATCAGCGCCCTTTTATATACTATTCTCATTCGTGCTTGGGAACGACTGCATAAAATACAAGATCCTCGCTGCCGTCATTTATCATCGTATGCTCATGTCCCATCGGGCAATAGTGGCAAAGTCCTGCGCTTACACGCTCCTCGGTGCCGTCATATATCACCTTGCCGCTGCCTGACAGAAAGAATATCGTTTCGCTGTCGCCCTCGTGGGTGTGAAGCCCGATAGATGCTCCGGGGATAAGCCTGCCGAGCATTATTTTATTTCTGCCGTCATCAAAGCCCTTTTTGTTATACTGTTTTTCTCCGCCCTTGAAGTTTTCAAGAGCTTCCTCGGTGATATTATCAAAATTGATCAGCATCGTCAGTTTGCGCCTCCACATTTTTTCTCAGATACTTCTTGTTCACCCTTACAATGTGCATCACGGTATAAAGCCCGATGAGCACAAAGATGATAACGAGCGTAACAAAGAATACTTTTGATTTGAAATAGCTCTTTGCGACCTCCGCTTTTGCAGCGAATTCGGAGCGCTGGACTTTGGTAGTTGAAACAAGGTCAAGCTCTGCGATGACCTCGCCGTTATAGGTCAGCTTCATTTTGCCCAGCACGTCGCCGACCTCAACAGGTGCCACGATGTTTTCCTTTACCGTTATCTCACGCTTTACATCATCGGTCTTGATATAGCTCGGCCACACTCTGCTGTACCCTGAATTTGCTTTAAGGTTAGCGTAGTCCTTATCGCCGTAGAGCACCTTGACATCTCTTACCTCGCTTTCGGGGTTGAGAAAATCGGATTCTTTAAGAAAATTCTTGCACCAGTTATAGATATTTATATGGTCTATAAGGCTGTAATAGACATAATCCTGAGCATAGATAGAATCAGGATCGTTCTCGCCCTTTTTCTTATCCTCATCCAGCATTTCGGCAGGAGCGCCGAGGGTAACTATAAGATAGTTTCTTCCGTCGATATTAGCGCAGCTTGAAAGGCATCTGCCTGCATCGTTGGTCGTGCTTGTTTTTATGCCCTTTGCTCCCGAATAGAAATACGGCGAAGCGCTGTTGAGCATAACGTTGTTGTTATAAAGCGCTGTACCCTCGGGGTGCTGGTCGGTCTTAGCCATAGTGTGAGTGTTGAGGGAAACTATCTCTTTGAGGATATTGGAGTTTTCCATAACGTATCTGCTCAGCACAGCCATATCGTGGCAGGAAGAATAGTTGCCGTTTGTCCAGAAGCCGTGAGCGCTTGAGAATTTGGTGTTTTTCAGCCCCATTTCAGCGGCTCTGTCATTCATCAGCTTAACGAAGTTATTTAGACTGCCATCGCCCATATTATATGCGATTATATTTGCCGCCTCGCAGGAAGACTGCAATATCATAGCGCACAGCAGGTCATAGTAGCTGACCTTTTCGTTTGGCTGGATATCTGCGGTAGGCGTGCCCTTATCGTAAAGCTCATCGTAAGCCTTTGTGCCTGCGCTTATGACAGTGCTTTTAAGCACCTTTTCGTCACCGAACTTTTCAACTACCAGCAGGGCAGTCATTATCATATTCAGCGTACCGACAGGCATTTCCTTGTCTGAGTTCATCTCGTAGACGGGATCTCCCGTGTCAAGATCCATAACGACACACGCCTTTGAGCGCAGTTTAAGCTCAACGGGTTTTCCCTTTTCATCGAGAGAGCTTACGGGTTTGAAGTTTACCGCAAAGACGCTTATTGAAGGCAATATCATAACGAGTGCCAGTATAAAGCACATCACTCTGCGAAGTTTCGTTCTGAGTTTCATTTTACCATTCCTTTATATAAACACGTTAGTGAAAAATCCATACACATATATTATATAGAATAATCCGCCTTTTGTAAAGACTATCGGGCAAATTTATTTGTCGGGTGCGGTCAGTTCTATGTGGTTTCCTTCGCTGTCGATTATCTCCGCCACCCAGTTTGTCTTTATTTTTGTCAGCTCAAAGCATATTTCTTTTCCATCGAGCTTACTTTTGAGCAGTTCAAGGCTCTCAAAGCTGATGCTTGGCAGACAGTTTGAGCCGAACTCATGCGGTTCGCCTTTCTTTTCATACGCAAACAACCCGAAGCGGAATGAGCCGACCTCGAAAACGCTGTATATCTCGTTTTTTTCGGTCACGGGCATATCAAAAAGCTGCTCGTAGAATCTAACCGCCCTGTCCATATCCTTAACGCAGATGTACAGTGATGCTATTTTGCAGTTCATTTTTCTACCACCTTATAAACATAGCTCCTGCCTTTTTTGCCGACACGCTCGACAAGACCGAGGTAGCTCAGGATATTCAGCCCGTTTGACGCAAGCTGTTTGTTTATCTTGCACGCTTTTGCGTAGTGCGCTGAGGTGAATTCCTCCGGAAGTCCCTCGGGGATAAAGCGCTTATAATCCTGTACGCAGTCAAAGCGCACCTCCTCGATGATGTCCTTTGGTATCCTGTCGCAGCGTGATGAGCCACGCTTTTTGTCCTTTGACCAGCCGTTGAGAAAGCGTATCTCGTCAACTTCAAGAAAGCACAGCACAAGGTGAAATCGTGGGTTGTCAAGGGCATACTTTATTCTTATGATCTCCTTGAAAGCGTCGTAGATACGGCACTTTTTGGGAGATCTATGCTTTGGTGAAAGCTCGCCCGTTTCCATATCCAGCCACGAAACGTATTTAAGTGCAGGCATTGGATACACGACAGTGACCTCGCAGAATTCAAGGAAGTTATCCAGCTTTTCAAGCAGGCTGCCAAAGTTTCTTGTTTGTATCTCGATAACGCCCTGCTCTCCGACAATATCCGCAACAAATCTGCCGACCTTTATCTCGTGGTTTTCATCGTGAGGCTCGTAATAGTTCTTAAGCACAGCGTGAAGCGTTTTTTCGCCCAGCGTGCCGATGCCCTTGCGCTGTCTGTCAGTTCCTATAATTCTATTGCAGGCATTATAAAAGGCGGTTTTATCCATGCGGGTCGTTCCTTCCATTCACACGAAAAGAGGCAAGAGGTCATCTTACCTCTTACCTCTTGTTTCTTATCTCTACTTGGTCAGTCCCCAGATATCCTTAGCGTACTCCTCAACAGATCTGTCGGCGGAGAAGATGCCTGCGCCTGCGATGTTTGCAAGGCTCATCTTGTTCCACTTCATCTTGTCCTCGTAGCACTGTGAAGCGTACCTTTGTGCCTGCTGATAGGAATCAAAGTCCTTCAGAGCCATATATGGATCCTGTGTTTTCAGGTTCTCGGCGATCTCATTGAACTGGTTGCCGTTGATACCGTACTGGAGCCTGTCGATAGCTGCCTTTACAACGCTGTTTGAGTTGTAGATATCTATCGGCTTGTAGGAAGCCTTGCAAGCGTTTACCTCATCAACGTTCATACCGAAGATGATGATGTTCTCATCGCCTACCTGCTCATGTATCTCTACATTTGCGCCGTCCATTGTACCGAGCGTAACGGCACCGTTTATCATCAGCTTCATGTTGCCTGTTCCGCTTGCCTCTGTACCTGCAAGTGAGATCTGCTCAGAGATATCAGCTGCCGGCATAAGTATCTCGGAAAGTGAAACGTTGTAGTCCTCAAGGAAGATAACGTTGAGCTTTTCCTGGAGCTTTTTATCCTTGGCAAGCTCCTGGGAGATGTTCCAGATCAGCTTGATTATCTGCTTAGCCATATAATATCCCGGTGCAGCCTTTGCAGCGAAGATATAAGTCTTAGGTGTGAACTCGGCATTCGGGTTATCCTTCAGGAAGTTATACTGTGCGATGATATTGAGAGCGTTGAGCTGCTGTCTTTTGTACTCGTGCAGTCTTTTTACCTGAACATCGAAGATGGACTCGGTATTGAGCACAACGCCGTACTGGTTCTTTACATACTTGGCAAATGCAGCTTTGTTATCGTGCTTTATCTTGCCCAGCTTTTCAAGAACAGCTGTATCGTTGCTGAAAACAGCGAGCTTTGAAAGCTCAGCAGCATTGCGCAGGAAACCGTCGCCGATCTTTTCCTTGAGCAGCTTTGTCAGTCCTTCGTTAGACTGGTACAGCCATCTTCTGTATGCGATACCGTTGGTAACGTTCTTGAACTTAGTAGGAGTATCAAGGTACTCGTCCTTGAAGGTCTCTCTCTTGATTATCTCTGAATGTATCTTAGCAACACCGTTTACGCTGTGGCAGGCGTGAACGCACAGAGTTGCCATTTTGACCTTGTTGTTTTCAACGATGGACATGTGGGATACCTTGCCCTCATCTCTGTATCTTTCCCACAGCTCCTTGCAGTAACGCTCGTTGATCTCAATGATTATCGAGAAGATACGAGGGCAAACGCTCTTGAGAAGATTGCAGTCCCACTTTTCAAGTGCCTCGGGCATTACTGTATGGTTGGTATAAGCAAACGTGTTGGTAACGATATGCCAAGCCTTTTCCCATGAATATCCGCAGTCGTCCAGCAGAGTTCTCATAAGCTCGGGGATAGCAAGAGTCGGGTGAGTATCGTTGATGTGGATAGCCACCTTTTCATGCAGATTATCCAGTGTGCCGTAAACGCTCATGTGGTTGTTTACTATATCTCCGATAGAAGCGGCGCAAAGGAAATACTGCTGACGAAGTCTGAGTGATTTACCTTCTGCGTGGTTATCGTTAGGGTAAAGCACCTTTGTGATAGCCTGCGAGATGATATTTCTTCCAAGAGCCTTTGAATAATCGCCCTTGTTGAACATTGACATATCAAATGTTGAAAGCTCCGACTTCCACAGTCTGAGTTTTGAAACGGCATCGCTCTTGTAGCCCGAAACGAACAGGTCGTAAGGAACAGCCATTACAGATGTATAATTCTCGTGTGTTACGCAGTGATACTGATTATCCCAGTATTCTCTCAGCTCGCCGTCAAAGCGCACCTCTACCGACTTTGTCGGAGCGGGAACGAGCCATGCTGAACCGCCGGGCAGCCAGTTATCGGGAAGCTCTGTCTGCCAGCCCTCTTCGAGCTTCTGCTTGAAAATACCGTACTCATAGCAGATAGAATAACCTGTTGCGTGGTAACCGTCAGCAGCGAGTGCATCGAGGTAGCAGGCAGCAAGTCTTCCAAGGCCGCCGTTTCCGAGTCCTGCATCAGGCTCCTGCTCGTAAACGCCGTTTATCGAGATGCCGAAATCCTTGAGCATGGAAATAGTCTGGTCAGCCATTTCAAGATTATAGATGGATGTTTTCAGCGAGCGTCCCATAAGGAACTCCATAGAAAGATAGTAAACCTTCTTTTTGCCCTCAGAGTTTATCCTTGTTGTAAACTTTCTTCTCTTAGCCTTGAGTATACGCACAACTATCTTGGTCAGCGCCTCATAGACCTGTACATCGGAAGCCTCCTCAGGCGTAGTCTGGAAGTCGTTATGGAGTATCTCCACAAACTCCTTTTTCAGTTCAGCCTTAGTTATCGTGTTTTCCGAATTATTCTTCGCCATTTCTTATCCTCCAGTTCCCCGTAAAGAAAGGGGAGATTATTAAAAAACGGGACCTGCCCGAATATTCACCTTGATATTATACCACAAAACAGCATATTTTGCAAGTCAGCAGGGCTTTATTCTTGCAAAAATGAAAAAACAATCTGTAAACCTACGATAAAATAGTATAATCAAATAATCATATATCACTATTATATGTTGTTTTTGCACAGATGTCAAGGGGATATATTGTGAAAAATGTATATCGGGAGGGTGCTTTTTTGCAGAGAAAGTTTTTTAAGTGCATTTATCAAATTCACACACTGACTGAAAAGCATTGGATACCTGCACAAAACAAGCAGCGCAAAATTATGCATATAAATGATAATTGATTTGATTTATACATATTTCATTATTTGTTGCACGTTTCAATGCAACAAAACGGCGATTTGGAGCTGTAAGTGAAAGGACTTTTTCATCAGACCGGTTTTCAGAAAAAAACACCGAAAGGAGCTGTTGATGACACGATGAACAAGGACAAGACAATTACACCAAAGCTGTTTGCAAGAATGTTCGTGCGCCTGCGCAATGCGAGCGAAACTGCGGTAAGGCTGGGCATACCTGTCTCAAAGGCAAAGCAGGAGGGCGCAAGAATGCTCTCGATGCCCTCTGTGAAAAGGGCGGTAAAGCGGCTGGACAAGGCGGACGAGCAGACGCTTGCATACGTTAAAACGGGGCTTTCACGCCTCGCATTCGGGCAGGTGAACGATGCGGTATCACTTGTTTTTGCCGAGCAGCCGACTCCCGAACAGATATCACGGGCGGACCTTTTCAACGTGAGCGAGATAAAACGTGTCAAGGGAGGCGGAGTTGAGATGAAGTTTTTTGACCGCCAGAAAGCACTTGAAAAGCTGTTTGAGCTTGATCCGGAGCTGAGAGAGGAAACAAAGGCGAGCCGGTTCCTCTCGGCAGTTTGTTCAAGCGGACAGGGCGATATCACTCAGCTGCTTGAGGACAAAGAGGAGGAGAGCGCAGAGTGAATTACGATAAAGGCTTTTCAAATAAGCAGCGGTTTGTAATGCACTGGTGGTGCAACCCTTCCCTGATGAAGCGTGACGGGATAATCTGCGACGGTGCTGTGCGTTCGGGCAAGACGATGTCCATGTCGGTATCGTTCGTGCTGTGGGCGATGACACGGTTTGAGGGCAGCACTTTTGCTATTTGCGGAAAAACTGTCACCTCGCTGCGCAGGAACGTTATCAACGATCTCACCGCCCAGCTGCGCAGCCTTGGGATGAACGTGAAGGAGCACATCACGGCGAACTATATGGATATAACCTTTGACCGCAGGCGCAACCGCTTTTACTTTTTCGGCGGCAAGGACGAAGGCTCGGCAGCGCTTATTCAGGGCATAACCCTTTCGGGACTGCTGCTTGATGAGGTGGTGCTTATGCCACGCAGCTTTGTTGAACAGGCAATAGCAAGGTGCTCGGTGAGCGGTTCAAAGCTGTGGTTCAACTGCAACCCGGATAACCCTTACCACTGGTTCAAAAGGGAATGGATAGACAAGGCGAGGGAGAAAAATCTCATTTATGTGCACTTTTCACTCAGGGATAATCCCTCGCTCTCAAAAGATGTTATCAAGCGTTATTACAGGCTCTATTCGGGAGCTTTTTTCAAACGCTTTGTATTAGGAAAATGGACTGCGACACAGGGGCTTGTTTACCCTATGTTCGATCCCAAAGAGCACACTTTCTCTGGCAGCGTGGAGTGCGAGAGATATGCTGTTAGCTGCGACTACGGAACGGTAAACCCTTCGAGCTTCGGGCTTTGGGGCTGGTCGGCAGGCGTCTGGTACCGACTCGATGAGTATTACTACGATTCCCGTGTGCAGGGTGAGCGCAGGACAGACGAGGAGCATTACGAAGGGCTTTGCCGCCTTATCGGCAACAGAAAAGTTGATTTTATCGTGTGTGATCCCTCGGCTCAGTCGTTCATCAGCTGCATACAGCGTCACGGCAAATACAGCGTTATCCCTGCAAAAAACGATGTTGTCAGGGGAATACAGCTCGTGAGCGAATGCATAAAGGCGGGCAGGATCAGGATAAACCGCTGCTGCACGGATTCTCTGCGTGAGTTCACGCTTTACCACTGGGATGAAAAAGCAGGCAAGGATACTCCTGTGAAGGAAAACGATCACGCTATGGACGATATACGCTATTTTGTGACCGCCGTTGATATGCAGCAGGAAAGTCCGTTTTTCGCTCTGTCGCTTGAAAGATAGCGCAGGAAAAGTTACCTTTCCCCCAAAAAGCAATGCTAACTAAGGGGAAAACCAAGAAAGGAGTGATATTTTGAGCATACTACGGAATTTGCTGAAAAAGCAGGCTCAGCCGTTTTCAGCTACCTCGTTTGCAAGCGCAAGGGAAAAAGACCGTATCAGCTACCGCATTTCACGCAGCCCTGAGCAGTTCGAGCACGATATCTACGATACTTTGCGTGAAAAAGTGCCTGTTATAGATGCCTGCATCGAAAAGATAGTCAGGCTGACGGGCGGTTTCAGGGTAATTGCAGGTGATGAGCGTTTCCAGAGCGAGCTTGATGAGTTTTGCCGCAGCGTTCCTGTGGGCATCTCGGGCAGATCGGTCAGCACATTCTGTGATATGTATCTTGACAGCCTGCTGACCTACGGCAATGCGATAGGCAGGATATTTACCGATCACAGAACGCTGAGCATAAAGGGCTTGTATGTTACGGATCCCTCGCTTTACTCGGTAAGCTGCTCCGGCTCGCCGCTGGATATGAGGGTAACGGGAGCTTACAGCAACAAGCCCATCAACGTGCGCTCACCGCAAAAGCTCATTTATACCACGCTCAATCCAAGTCCCAAGAATCCCTCGGGGGTTTCGCTGCTGCGTGGGCTGCCTGCGATAAGCGGACTGCTCATGAGCATTTACAGCTGCATAGGTCAGAACTTCGAGCGTGCGGGGAATATCCGCTACGCTGTGACCTATAAGCCTGCGCCTGACGGTTCGGACAGAATGTATGCCCGTGAAAGAGCAATGTCTATCGCAAAGGAATGGGCAGACGGCATGAACGCTTCAAGAAACGGTGTAGTAAAGGATTTTATAACGGTAGGCGATGTGGATATCCGTGTTATCGGCGCTGACAACAAGGTGCTGGATACGCAGATACCTGTGCGGCAGCTGCTTGAACAGATGATAGCCAAGCTGTCTATCCCGCCGTTCCTGCTGGGACTCAACTGGTCAACGACCGAAAAGATGTCCTCGCAGCAGGCAGATATCCTCACCAGCGAGCTGGAATACTACCGCAGGCTGCTTACACCTGTTATCGAGCGTATATGCAGCACCTTCCTGCGCCTTTGCGGAAGCAGCGAGGGCTGCAGTGTAAAGTGGGACAACATCAATCTTCAGGACGAGGTCGCACTTGCACAGGCAAGGCTTTATAATGCGCAGGCAGCGCTTCTTGAAGAAAAAACTCAAAAGGAGGAAACCTGATTGCATCAGACACAAAAATCATTTGAGATCACCGATAAGGTGCTGGAGCAGGTCAACCGCTACACAGTTGAGCCGCTGGAGGCAAAGGATATATACTGCTTCAGCCTGACGCTGTGTGACAATGACATTGACCGTGACTGCGAAAGGTTCTCGCTCAGTGCGCTCAAAGAGCTTGCGGTGATGTTTTGCGGGAAAAGCGGCATTTTTGACCACGATCCCAAGGGCATGAACCAGACAGCAAGGATATTTGACACCGCTGTTGCAAAGGTCGAGGGCAGGCTCACGCTTGACGGGCAGCCTTACTATGCGCTGACTGCTAAGGCATATATGGTAAGAACAGCCGCAAATGCGGATCTTATCAAGGAGATAGCAGGCGGCATCAAAAAGGAAGTTTCCGTCAGCTGCAGCGTTGCAAAGCAGCTGTGCAGTATATGCGGCGCAGACAGGGCAAAGTCGGCGTGTGCGCACGTTAAGGGCAAGCGCTACGGCGAAAAGCTGTGCTTTGTTACGCTTAGCGAACCGACAGATGCTTATGAGTGGTCCTTTGTTGCAGTGCCTGCACAGCCAAAGGCAGGCGTGACCAAGCATTATGAGAGCAGGCGTGAGGACCGCAATATCGTTACAAAGCTCAAAGCGGAGCTTGGCGAAACTAACCGCAGGCTCTCGGCGGCAGCAGAATTCGTAAAGGGTGAGATACTCAGGCTTTCATATTTCTGCAAGCCGTTTTACACAGCGCAGGAGGTCGCTGCGATGACCGAGGAGATGGATATGCACCGTCTTATCGAGCTTCACAAGCAGCTCAGCAAGCGCATAAGCAGACATTCCCGTGAGCTTGATGAGGAGGAGCGCAGCTTTATAACTCAGCCGCAGCAACAGGAAGAAAACGATGAATACACAATCTAAACCGTAAGGAGAAATGAAAATATGTATACAGATATCAGACTTGAAAAGGGACTTTATTCTATCACAGGCAAAACATTCACACAGGCGCTGGCAGAGCTTGATCCGGACAGCGCTTACGAGAACACCGAGCTGAAAGGGCTGGACGCTTTTGAAAGACAGCTCAAGCGCTTTGACATCAAGGTTAAGGGCGCAAACTCAGACAGAGTGGAAAAGTTCTTCCTTTCTACCGAGTCCGCAGTGCTTTTCCCCGAATATGTGAGAAGAGCGATCAAGGCAGGACTTAACGAAAGCTCTATCCTTTCCCGTGTGGCAGCTGCAACTACCACTGCCGACGGCATGGATTTCAGAGGCCTTACCGTGACACCTGACGGCGAGAGCGACAGCGTTGAACAGGCAGGCGAGCTTCCTGTAACTACCGTAAGACTGGCTTCAAATGCAACTGCCCTTACTAAGTTCGCAAGAAAGCTCTCGTGCTCTTATGAGTCTATCAGAAAGCAGCGTCTTGAGGCGTTCGGCGTTATACTTAAAAACCTTGGTGCAGCGATCGCAAGAGATGTCAACGGGCTTTGCGTTTCAACTATCTCCGCAGGCATAACACCTTCAACTATCTCCGGCGACAGCATCACCTACGCTGACCTTGCAGCTTTCTGGTCGAGCATGGAGCAGTTCAACATGACAACAATGGTCTGCAAGCCCGAAACTATGGCGCAGATACTTGCACTTGAGGAAATGAGATACTGCGTGAGCGACTACATGACAAGCGGTATGGTAAAGACACCTTACGGTGTAACACTTATCAAGTGCCCTGAGCTTGAGGACGACATTGCAGTCGGTATCGACAGCAGCTGTGCAGTTGAGGCAGTTTTCGGCAGCGATGTTATAGTTGATTTTGACAAGCTCATTTCTACGCAGTGCTCTGAGATAGCCTGCTCGGTGATCGTGGGCTTCTCAAAGCTGACAGACGGCGCTGTAAAGGTACTTTCAACAAGCGCAGAATAACACGGCGGCGCAGCCTGCGGGCAGGGAGAAGCCTTGTCCGCAGCGCACAGCGCTGAAAGGAGGAAGCTAAAGTTGATAAAGCTAAGTCTTGAGAACGTGATAGCTGAGTTTACACGACTTACCGGAGCGGACTCAGAGCAGGTAACGCAGGAGCTTTCGCTGATAGAGAACGCATTTCACCTGATAAACGGGCTGCTCGATGAGAGAAAATGCACCAGCGGTGATATTTCCCGTGCAGAATATGCAGCGGCAGCTTATGCTTTTTATGATTATATCTGCAAGGAAAACGCAAAGAACAAGGTGATCTGCACGCTCACGGGAAAGGCATCTGCGGATACGAGCTACCGCAGCAGGATAGAGTCGGCGGCTTCGCTGAAAGCCTCGGCGCTTGAGACGATAAAGCCTGTAACAAAGGGCTGCGATTTTCTTTTCAAGGCAATGGAGGGGTAGAATGACACAGGGACTTGATAACATAATCCAGCAGCTTGAGCTTATGCTCACAGCCTCGGGCTTTACCCCGATGACAGAGTTTTCGGCTGTTGACAGCCTTTTGCACACGGACGAGATGCTTGGCGTTATTTGCATAGAGAATTCAGCCATAAACGCCGAAGCGCTCAGCAACAACTCGATGAACCGCTATATTGAGTGCGACCACGAGATAAAGCTGAGGCTTTACGGGTGCAGCGGTGATTTTGTGGATTATTATCCGCTTGCCAACGCTTGCTATGAGCTTTTCTATGCGATAGCTGCAAATGAGAACATTCTTGTGCGCAAAATGGATATTTCAAAAACTGTGCAGTCGATGCCGCTCAAACGCCTTGAAAGGATCATCACGCTGAGCGCTCGCACCTATGAATGCCGCAGTCTTGGCGAGCAGCAGGAACAGGAGGGATCGGATGTATAACAGAGAGATCTCACACGTTATAGTCTGCAATGAAAAAGGGCTGCAATTTGAACGCCTGACGCTTCGCAACGAGCTTGACATCGCACAGCTGCCGCTGCTCAGCGGAGGATACTATTCTGCAAAGGTAGGAGTCAAGTGGTGCGAGATAACTGTTGAAGGGCTGATAGCGCAGCAGGAAAGGCAGGTCTATGATAACTTCATAAACGAGATAAAGGGCGGCTTTAAAAGCGTTATAGTTGACACGACAGTTTACAGCAGGTGTATTCTTGAAAAAAGCGAGATAAATGCGCAGGCTGATTCGGGCTTTGAGAGCTTTAAGGTAACGCTGAGGAGTGTGGAAAATGTCTAGGAGCATAAAAATAACCGCTGTTGACAGCAGCGGCACAGCAAGGGATTTTCAAAAGGGGGTAAAGCTGGTTCTTAAAAGGGAGCTGTACACTCCGTTTGTAAGTCTTAGCGGAGAGTTTATATGCGACAGCGCAGTAACTGCGGCGCAGATATGCGAGCTGAAGCTGTATATCAGCGGAGAGTTCATTTACCACGGGATACCCGACAAGGTGACTGTTGCTAAGCAGGGCGGGCTGAGCAGGATAGTGTTTTCATCACGCAGCTACACTTCTCTTACAGCACAAAACGAGCCTGAACCGGGTATAATGACGGACGTAACACTTTCAAGCCTTGTGCGTTCCAGCCTTGACCACCCTTACATAGTCGTAGAGGAGAACACTCCGACAGAGAATTACATTTTCATCAAAAACACATCAACGCTCTGGGATGCGATCATTGCTTACAATCTCAAGCAGCGCAGCGCTTTGCCTTATATCTATGCCCGCAACACGATAATGTCCACACGTGCAAGGGCAGTTACGAGGGATTACACAGGCGAAAGAATATTAAGTGAAGGCTTTGGCGTAAACACCATGGCAATGCTTTCTGATCTGCACATGCGAATTGGTGACGGGGAATACGACCACAGCTTCACAAATCCTTACGCTGCAAACTACAAGATAATCCGTTCACGCTACTATGACCTTGATTATCAGTGGCTGCACAACATCGACAGGGGACTTGCCTTCAAGGCAGCGACTTCAAACCGCAAGCGGAACTTCTGCTTTTTCGAGTATCCATCCTTCAGGAACGAGCAATTGTTTGACAGGGTAACTTCCAGCGGAACAGTCTGCGATGGAAAGCTGATAAACAGCGTAGTTATAACCTTTGACAAGCACGGTGCAAGAACACGCATAACCTGCTACGAGGACGATCTGGGGCAGGTATAAGCAATAAAAAAAGCCGAAACATAAAGTTTCGGCTTTTTGTTGAAAGGGCATCAGCCCTTAACGCTACCAAGTGCAACGCCACGAATAATGAATTTGGAGAGGAAGAGGTAAACTACAACAACAGGGAGTATAGCAACTACCATGTAGAGATAGAATACACCGAGATCCTGCTCCTGTGGACCAGCAGCACGCATCTGGCTAAGTACCAGAGGAATGGTGAACTTATCCTTTGTATCAATGATAAGTCTTGGCATAAAGAAGTTGTTCCAGTTAGAAACGAATGTGAAGATGATCTGAACTGCGAATGCAGGCTTCAGGATCGGAGTAACGATACTATTGAACGTTCTGAACTCTCCGCATCCGTCTATTCGAGCAGCTTCGACGATCTCGATCGGGAGTGACGAAGCCATGTACTGCTTCATGAAGTAATATGTAGCAGGAGCTGCGATTGCCGGAACGATAAGCGGAATGTAGGAGTTAGTAAGACCCCAGTTCTTCATGATTCTGTAGAAACCGATAGCAGAAGCCTGTGTAGGCACCATCATGATCAACAGAATGAAGGTATCCGCAAATTTTCTGAGTTTAAAATGATAAACGTGTGTAGCATAAGCTGTGATAGCTGAGAAATAAACGCTAAGAAGCGAGGATGCTGCAGAGATGATCAGTGAGTTGATCAGCGCTCTGAATACGCTTCCGTAAGCAACTGCCGTAGCAGGTGAGAACAGCTTCTTAATGTTATTGATCAGCTGCGGTCCGGGATAGTACTGGATTCCGGTCTGTTTTCTTTCACGAGTAGCATTTATCAGCAGAAGATAAAATGGGAAAAGTGAGATGAAAACCAGAATTATAAGAACAACATAAGCTACAATTCTTCTGATCAGCAGAGTAGTGTTATTGGACTTCTGTCCAACAACTTCCATAGATCCTGTCATTATGCTGTCCTCCTTTTCTTCTTTTTCTTCTTAGGTTTATCGTCGTTCATACCGAACATGAGGATAATACCGAGGATAGCAGAAACTATAAAAATACTAATGCAGACAGCCGAAGCCTTACCTACACCTGAATCCTTACGCAGCTGAACCTCCATGATTATCGTCTTGGCCTTACCTACAGGGTTACCCTGGTCTTTGGTAAGAAGTGCAGGAACGTCGTACATTTGCAGACCACCGATCATAGACGTTACGAGAACGAATGACAGGATAGGTCTGATAAGAGGCATAGTGATCTTCCAGAAAATCTGGCTTGGTGTAGCGCCGTCGATCTGAGCTGATTCATAAAGTGTCGGATCGATACCCATGATAGCAGCCATAAGAAGGATGGTCGTATTACCATACCACAACAGGAAGTTGATAAAACCGATTACCCCTCGAGTACCCCAAACGGTATCCAATATACTCAAGTCTCCGCCCGCCATCCAGGATGTAGCGTTGAACAGTGAACCGCCCTTCTGGAGAAGGGAAGTGAACATGAATGCAACAGCTGAAGCCATGATAACGTTTGGCAGATAAATAACAGTCTTGAAGAAGCCCTGTGCCTTGATCTTCAGACGAAGGTCTGTGAACCAAGTCGCAAGGAGAAGTGAAACTGCGATCTGTGGGATAAATCCAACGATCCACATGATTACAGTATTCAGGAAGCTCTGTACGAGTGTTTCTTCCTTTGAGAAGATATTAATGTAGTTTTCGAGTCCGCAGAACTTGATAGTTTCGTTAGCCTTCTGAGCTGTCTGTCCGAAACCGCCGAGCTTACCACGGTCGATTACATAATCAAAGAAACTGTTATAGAAAGTTTGGATCAAGGGATACAATGAGAAGATGATATAAACAACGAAAAATGGGAGCATAAAAATATAACCCCATTTTGCATAGCTTACACTTTTTCTTTTCATACAAGATTACCCTTTGTAATTGAAAAAGCGATCAATTACATTCCTTTCCGAGAGAGTTAAGAAAATAAATAGGGGGAGGGATCTTCCCACCCCCTATATTATTTTAATGAAATTTTGCTATTCAGATAGAGAGATTAATCCATCTTGAGGTTAGAATAGAGCTTTGTAATCTCAGTCTTGAAGTTAGCAACTGCGTCATCGTAGCTCTTGGTGTTGCCCTTGAACCAGTCAGCCATAGCAGCCTGGAACTTCTCGTTGCATCCCTGGTCATAAGCTGAGAGCTTATTTGTCAGGTCGATCTTGTCAGCGTTCTCTGTGAGCAGTGCGAGGTGGTTCTGTCCGCCTGCGAGGAATGAGCTCTTGTATCCGCCGTCGATCAGTTCCTTGATACCAGCCTTGTTGTTTGTGTAATCCTGCTCACCCTCAGTGATCTTCTTCATTACGTCCTTGTTGCAGGTCATAACCTTCATGATATCACCGATGATGTCAGTGTTGTCAGCGTCTGTAGCGCCGCAGATCCATGTGCCGCCCCAGAAGTATGACTGAGGACCATAGCATGCAGCCCACTTGCCGTTACCAGCGTCGCCTGTGTTTGGAGCAAGGGTGAAAGGAATGCCCCATGTAGAGAAGAAGTAACCGAATGTCTTACCGTCAACCTTCTGTCCAGCAGCCCAAGCCTCAGACCAGAGTCCGCAAGAAGCATCGAGGTAACCAGCATCAGCATATTCCTTAGTCTGCTCAGCCCACTTCTTCAGCTGAGGATCGATTGTGATCTTGTCATCAGTTACCCAAGGAGCTGTCATGTTGTTGGAGAACAGACGATAAGCGTCGTCCGGACCAGCCATCATCTTGATGCCCTTGTCCTTCATCTTCTTAGCTGTATCCTTGAATGCATCCCAGTCCTTAACGAACTCCTGAACCTTGTCAGGCTCGTCAGTTCCGAGAACGTCCTTAGCGTATACTGTGTTGTACAGGAAAAGTCCTGGAGTTGCCTGCCAAGAAACACCCTTGAGCTCGTTGTCGTTTGTGTTAGTAGCAACGTCCTTGGTGTACTTGTACTGCTCCTTCAGGTCATCCTCTGTAATGCCGAGGTCCTGAACAGAAAGAACATAATCACTGTTGATATACTTCAGAGCGTAGTCAGCCTCGATAAGGAACATATCGATCTTGTTATCGCTGTCAGCCTGCTTGCCAAGGTCTTCGTCAAGCTTTGTCTGATATACGTTACCTTCGTTAGGATTCTGTACCCACTCAACCTTAACGCCGTTGATCTCAGTGATCTGGCTCAGCTTAGTTGTAGAACCGTCATCGTTCTTCTTCTCATAATCTTCCTGCTTGAGCTGGAGCTTTGTGCCCTGTGGATAGTACTTGTCAAGTCTCTCCTTGAACTCTGTGTTCCAGCAGTAGATTCTCAGAGTCTTCTTAGAAGCGTCTGATGAAGCCTTACCGTGAATATCGGTAGTAACCTTTCTGTCAGCCTTTGACTCAGTAGAAGAATCTCCTGATGAAGAAGCTGAAGAATCGCCAGCCTTTGAGCTGCTGCTCTTTGAGCTATCGCTCGAAGAAGAGCTGTCGCCACAAGCTGTGAGCATTGATCCTACCATGCAGA
>DFFV01000042.1 GCA_002371625.1 Ruminococcus sp. UBA3767 | reverse complement strand
CGCCCGACTCTTCCCCTGAGCTGATAGAGCTGTGAAAGTCCCATTCTGTCGGCGTTTTCGATTATCAGCGTGTTAACATTCGGCACATCTACGCCCGTTTCGATAAGCGTGGTGCAGACAAGCACATCTATCTCTCTGTCAACGAGCTGACGCCATATTTCCGAAAGCTCATCTTCGTCTATCCTGCCGTGCGCTACGCCTATCCTTGCATCGGGCAGAAGCTCATGCAGCTTTGCAACGGTCCTCTCGATAGAATCTATCCTGTTGTGGATATAATACACCTGTCCGCCACGGCGCAGCTCTTTGCTTATCGCCTGAGCGATAACGCCGATGTTATACTCGATAACGTAGGTCTGTACAGGGTGTCTGTCCATCGGAGCTTCGTTTATCACGGACATATCCCTTATCCCACTGAGCGCCATATTCAGCGTTCTTGGGATAGGAGTCGCCGAAAGTGTGAGCACATCTACGCCCTTGAAAAGCTCCTTGAATTTTTCCTTGGCTGCAACGCCGAAACGCTGCTCTTCGTCCACTATCGCAAGTCCGAGGTCTTTGAAAACAACGTCCTTCTGCACAAGGCGGTGCGTGCCGATGACTATATCGACAGTGCCCCTGCCAAGCTCACGGATAACGGCTTTCTGCTCCTTTGGCTTGCGGAAGCGTGAGAGCAGCTCGACCTTTACGGGAAAGTGCTCAAAGCGCTTTATGGCTGTCTGGTAGTGCTGCCAGGCAAGGACTGTTGTGGGGACAAGTACGGCGACCTGTTTGCCGTCGAGGATAGCCTTGAACGCTGCACGCAATGCGACCTCGGTCTTTCCGAAGCCGACATCTCCGCACAGAAGTCTGTCCATCGGCGACGGCTTTTGCATATCTGCTTTTATTTCCTCGATACTGCGCAGCTGGTCCTCTGTTTCGTCGTAGTCAAAGCGCTCCTCAAACTCCGCCTGCCACTCGTTATCGGGTGAGAATGCAAAGCCCTTTGCGAGCTGCCTTTGCGCATACAGCTTGGTGAGCTGCTCCGCCATATCCTTTACGGCAGCTTTTACACGGTTGCGTGTCTTTGTCCACTCGGCAGAATTCAGCTTGTTGAGCTTTATCTTATCGTCATCGCCTGCGCCGATATATTTTGAAACAAGGTCAAGCTGGGTAACGGGGACATACAGCACATCCGTGCCTGCGTACTTTATGGTTATATAGTCCTTTGTGATGCCGCCTGTTTCGATGCTCTTTATGCCGTCAAAGCGGCCGATGCCGTACATTGAATGAACAACTATATCTCCGCTCTTGATATCCGAAAGGCTTTTTATCTCCTCGCCCGGCTTTTTGCTCCTGCGTTTGCGCTTGGCAGACATTGCTTTCATCTGCGTTATAGCTGCGCACTTTATCTCGGGCAGGTCAAATCCTCCCGAAAGGCTGCCTGTGCGGACATAGACTATGCCGGGTATGATCCTGCTGTTTTCGTTGAGCGCCTGTGCACTGATGCCTGCCTCGACAAGATCCTTGACGATTATGGGCACTGTTTTTTCTGAGCCTGCGAGCACAACGGTGCAGTAGCCGTCATCGCAGAGAGTGTGCAGCTCTTCCTCAAGGTGAACGATATTTCCTCCCCACGCCGAAGTCTGGCGCTGGTCGCTGTTGATGAGCTTTTTGAACTTTATATCATTATTTGAACGCATGAAGGTATCGAGAAAAACGCTGCGCATCGACAGCAGCTTGCTCTGCGCTGAGGGCAGGTCGATAAAAAAGCCTTCAAGGCGCTTGAAAAGAATGCCGTCCTCATAAAGCAGCTTTATATCCTCGCTGAGCTGAGAAAGGGCAGCCTTGCCTTTTTCTATACAGTTGGAATATTCGCACACAACAGCTGCACCGCCGTCAAAATAATCAAATACAGTGGCGGTCTGCTCGTATGCGAGGGAGTAGTATTTATCAAGGTTGGTAAGGTTTATCCCTGCCTGTGCTATCTCGATATCACGGCTGATGTTTTTCCTTATAGCGTCTATCTTTTTGCCCCTTGCGGCTTTTGAAAGCGAGCTCAGCTTTTCGGTGAGCACATCGGTGCTTTCAAAGATTATCTCAAGGGCAGGGAAAACGGTTATCGAATCAAGCGGCTGAGTTCTGCGCTGGGTAACGGTATCAAAGTAGGAAAGCGTATCCACCTCATCGCCCCACAGCTCCAGCCTTACAGGGTGCTCTTCCTGAACGGGAAAAATATCAACTATCGAGCCTCTTACAGAGAACTGCGCCTGACCTTCTATCTGCTGGGTGCGTGTATATCCGCCTGCGAGCAGCTTTTTAACAAGCTCATCGAGCTGTATCTCGCTGCCTGTGCTTATCTCAAAGGAATTCTCTTTGAGGGTGCTGCGTGGGATAGTTCCCTGAAGGCAGGCTTCTATGCTTGCGCAGATAATGCTGCATTTACCCTGAAGCAGCAGCGAGAGTGCTTCAAGCCGTTTATGCTCATACTCTCTTGAGATGCCCTCCATATACGCAAAGTTGAGGTCCTTTGCAGGATATACGCAGGCGATGCGCTGCTGCGCCATTGAATTGATATCCTCCGCCATTCTTGTACAGGAAGCCTCGTCCTGACAGATAACAAGGCATGAGGAAAGTGTGGAAAGCGCCATTGAGAGCTGCGCTTTATGTATATGTGAAACACCAGTCACACAGCAGGGAGTGTAGCCGCCGAGCAGGCATTTTTTTATTTCTTTAAAAGCAGGCAGCTTGCTGCTTATCTCGTAAAAAATATTCAAAGAGTCATAACCTTTCTGTTAGTTGAAGCTGTTCATTGCCTCGTTTATCCTGTCCTGCAGGATAAGCTCAACGGCTCTGCCCGTGTGGTCAAACACCTCGCTGAGCAGCTTCATTTCATCATCGCTGTATTTTGAGAGCACCCACTTGGCAAGGTCGTAATCGGGGTGCGGCTTCATACCCACGCCTATTTTTATGCGTGGGAAATCCTCGCTGCCGCAGTTGTGGATTATACTTTTAATGCCGTTGTGTCCGCCGGACGAACCCTTTCTGCGCAGGCGCATTTTTCCGACATCAAGTGAGATGTCGTCAAATATTACGATGATGTTTTCCGGGCTGATGCCGTAAAAATCCATTGCGTCAGCAATAGCCTCGCCGCTTTTGTTCATATATGTGAGCGGCTTCATAACAAGGCAGCGCTTTTGTGCGATAACGGCATCGCCGATGAGGGAATTGAACTTGTGTGTATTGACCGAAAATCCGAACCTTTCGGCAAGGCGGTCAACTGCCATAAAGCCTGTGTTGTGACGTGTTCTTTCGTACTCAATACCGGGGTTGCCAAGCCCTGCGATGATATATTCGGGCTTTCCCTGAGGTCTTTTAGCGGAAAGCGCTTTGAGCTTTTCAAAAATATCCATAGCATTTTCTCCTTACCTGTATTAACGCAGATAACCCCGTTTTTTGCAAAACGGGGTGTTGCTTATTTTCATTTTATAAATATATCACATTTCAGGGGCTTTGTCAACAAAAAGCAGCCCTTTCGGACTGCTTTTGAAAGAACGTTTTATTTATGCTTCGTGCCGAAGGTGATATCCTTAGCGGTATCGACATCTTTTGGTGGGTTTGGATACTGACCGATGACGGCATCTTTCTCTTTTGCTGACCACTGAGCAAAGTTTTCAGCATCTATGGAGTTCGGATCAAAGTCGATATAGACATAACCCATTTCGTCTCCGCTGTCGTGGAGAGCCTCATATACAGCTTTTTCAAGCGGATCGCTTGAATCCTTGAAGCTCTCAACAGGCACAGCGCCGTCAGTCTTTAATGCTTTGACGCTTTCACCGTCAGCGATAAGATCGGCTGCCTTGTTGTTTATTGAGGTGAAAACGAGCTTGGCATTTGAATTTGCCGTGCGAAGCGCAGTTTTGGTCATATACATAGCAGAAGAATTGCTTTCATCTACCTTGGTAAAGGTCTGCTCAATGCCAAAGAGATTGAGCACCATTGTATCGCCCGTGAGCTTTTCGATCTTGCAGGTGAGTGTCATTCCGCTTTCTTCCATTCTGAGAGTGTCACCGTCGATGGAATAGTTATACTTTTTGCTGCTGCCCGATGAATATGTGCCGTCATCATAGAAGGTAAGGGTAGAATTATTGCTGGTCCATGTTCCGATGATCTTCTTTTTATATGACTTGAACACAAAAAGGAACAGCACGAGCAGCGTGATCGCAATGACCGCTGCGACAGCGCATATAATAATGATGAGCTTCTTTTTGCTCTTGCCCTGCGCCTGCTGAACGGGTGCGCCTGCCGGGAGCTGTCCGTAGCCGCCCTGCATTTGCGGTGCAGCACCGAACTGAGGTGCCTGCTGGAACTGAGGTGCCTGCTGGAACTGCGGTGCGTCCTGCATCTGAGGTGCTGCCCGGAACTGCGTCTGCTGCTCGGGTATGATCGGTACATCATTGGTCATCGGTGTGCCGCATTTGTTGCAGAAAACTGCGTTATCCTCCTGCATAGAGCCGCATTTTGTACAAGTTTTCATATAATTGCCCCTTTTTGTAACTAAATTCTATTGGTAATTATAGCACGATATGGCTGTGATGTCAACAAATCATGCCAACAAACAAAAAAATATCCGCAGGGTATTGATTTTTTGTGAATTACAGTGTACAATAATAAAGAGGGGGGTTGTATATGGAGATCAAGGTTGAAAAACAGGATAAGAAATGCACAATAGTTCTGATCGGAAAGCTCGATGCAGGCACTGCTCCGCAGCTGGAGGAAAAGCTGGATTATATCCCCGGCGGACTTGAGCAGCTCATTTTTGATATGACCGAGCTGAAATACATATCCTCCGCAGGACTGAGGACGCTGCTTATCGCAAATGACAAGCTCGAGGGGGAAGGGAAGGTCACGATAAAGGGCGCTAACGAAATGGTGCTTGATATTTTCAACATTACGGGTTTTGCAGATCTTCTGAATATCCAATGACAAAATAATAACTGCTGCAGGCTGTACGGTGTACGGTCGGCAGCAGTTTTTATTTATGTGTTGATGTCGATAACTACGAATTCGGATATTGTCATGGTCTTGAATGGTATGCCCCAGCCGGATATTCCCGAGGTGACGAGGAATCTTGTATCGCCCCTTTGCTCGGTGCCGTAGATCCTGTTGTTTGCTTTCATCAGAAGTCCTACCGGACCTGCGGGGAAGATATGTCCGCCGTGGGTATGCCCTGAAAGTACGAGGTCTGCGCCTGAGCTTTCCTCATTGGCGTAGTCATTCGGCTGATGATCGAGCATGATGATATACTTTGTTTTATCAAGGTCCTTTGTCAGCTCCTGAGCATCCTTGCGGTCACGCACGGACTTGTCCTCTCTGCCGACGATATAGAACTTATCATCGACCAGCACAGTTTCATCACGCAGCACCTTGACATTATTTCGCACAAGGTTTTCCTCAAGCTCCTGCGAGGTGAAATCACGGTAGCTGTAATAGCCCCTGTCGTGATTACCGTATATCCAGTAAACGCCGTATTTTGTTTTAAGTGTGCCAAGGGCATCGCAGGCTTTTATCATATCACTTTTTTGCGAATCATCGTCCACAAAATCTCCGCATATAACGACCACATCGGGCTGGGTCTCGTTCACACGCTCACACTGCTCTTTGAAATCATCACCGTCAAGGGTGATGCCAAGGTGCAGGTCGGCTATCTCGACTATGCGCAGCGACTGCTGCCCGAGGTCTTTTGAGGTCGTGAATTTATAATCGGTCTGAAAAACATGGTGTGCGCAGAACCAGCCGTAGCCCATATACAGCGCAGTTATACCTATTGCGACAAAGCCGTTTATGTAGCGTTCACGCTTTTTGCGGCTGCCCAGCTTGTTGATGACAAAGCCTGTAAGGTCGCACAGCGCCCAGATAATTACCAGGTGCAGAAAGACGATAACGACTGCCCAGGTATTTACAAGGCGAAAGGGCAGGCACAGCAGCAGGGGAGCGGCAGAGGCAAGGTGCCCCAGGAGCTTGTTTTTCTCATACAGCTTTTTTATCGGTCCAAAGCGCCGTGTTCGTGACATTATATAGATGATGCCTGTTACGGTGAGAAGTGCGACAAAAATAAGCAGTGCCATCCAGATACCCATAGCTTTTCCTCCGTGAGAATAGATTTACTATTATCAATTATAACACTTTTTCGGCTTTGTTTCCATAAAGATTTTGTGAATTCCGCAAAAAGCGCCCGTTCTTATCAGGGGGCTTTCCTATCGCCCCCTAAACCCCTTCGGTCACAAAAAATGATTATTATGGCATATTGAAAGACAAAAGTGCCAGTTCATTTTAGGGGGCTTTCCGATCGCCCCCTAAACCCCTTCGGTCACAAAAAATGATCATTATGGCATATTAAAAGACAAAAGCGCCCGTTTTTACGGACGCTTATACAATGCTAAGTATAGTTTTCAAGCAGCTTCTGAGTCAGGTCATACCTGTCAAGGTCGTCTTTGCAGCCCATTGCAAGAACGATATATGTTTTTGAATTGCGCTTGAACGCACTTATAAGGCAATACCCTGCCTTTTCGGTAGTTCCTGTTTTCATGCCCAGTGCATCGGGAGAATAATACTTGCTCTCGGGGATAACGAAGTAATTGGAATTTGTCCAGGTCGCATAGCCGCCTGCTGAAAAGTATACAGTCTTATATGCTGTCTTCATTATCTCGCATATCTCGGGAACGGTGAGTACATATTCTGCGAGCTTTGCCATATCTGCGGCAGTGGAGTAGTGCTGCGGATCGTCCCAGCCATCGGGAGTTGAAAAGTGGCTGTCGGTCATGCCAAGCTCCTGCGCAAAGTCGTTCATCAGCCGGCAGAAGTGTTCTATCGCTTCTTTATCGGTCATCTGCTTATCCGGCTGCTGCGCCCTTGCGACATTGGCTGCGATAACATAAGCAGCATCATTTCCCGAGGGTAACAGCAGACCTGCAAGAAGATCGCTGAGCGGTATCTCACAGCCGTAGTATATGTAGCATACGGTAGATTGGGGATCTATCATCCCAAGCTCGCTGCCTGCTGTAAGAATGGTATCGGGTTTGAGATACTTGAGTGCGACAGCAGCGGTGAGCAGTTTGGTCGTGCTTGCGATAGATATTCTTGTATCAAGATTTTTTCCGAAATTAAAGGTCTTGCTTTCAACGCAGTAGACTGCGCTGGATATGCTGTATGGATCGGTATCGCCGGAGACTGTATTAAAAACGACCGGCGGTTTTTTCTCGGGGAGCGAGCTTTCTTCGGCTGCGCTTGAAACGGTCTCCTGCTTTGAGCTTTGCTCTTCACGGGATGAGCTGGGTTCGGTCTTTGCGCAGGATGTAAGCATCAAAGCTGCGCAGCAGCAGACTGCTGCAAATTTCACAAAAATGGACTTCATCGGGTTTCCTCACTTAAACGTTATATAGTAATTATAGCCCCAAACTGAATTTTTGTCAACTGCACAGAGCACGGGCACAAAAATGGAGCACCTTTATTTAAGGTGCTCCGAATTTTATTTAAAGATCATTTTTTAGTAACGTTCTCACCGTAAATGGTGGTCCAGTCGTCCTTCATGGAGATCGGCATCCAGCCGTTTTCCTCGCAGCTCTTGCGCATTTTTTCTGCTTTTTCGAGGTTTCCGTTCTCACGGGTGAGGTCGTCGCAGCAGAGCATGAATGCTTTTGCGGGGTATGGGTTGTTGGTTATGGTGAAGTTTGCCATGCTGTTATCTCCCGAGCTGTTGCCGAATGAGAGCACAGGCTGCACACCTATCTCCTTTTCGATAACGCTTACCTTGTTCATCTTGAGATTCTTTACGACAAATTCGCCGCCTGTGATGACCTTATCATCTTTAGTGAACTGGTATGTAAGACCGTCTTCGCTGCCCTGATGATCTGCAACGAGCGTTTCATCTGAACCGATGACCTGGCTTGCAGGAAGATCGAGCAGAGAATTATCCACAAGACCTCTTACGATAAGTCTGTCGGTGCCGCTGATAACATAAACTGTGAAGCTGTTGGCTTTAAGGTACTTGATGACCTGGAGCATAGGTCTGTAATATGCTTCGCCGTTGGTCATGTTGTTATAGCTCGGAGCCTGCTTTGCTCTGAATTCCTTGACATACTTTTCAAATTCGCTCAGTGTCATGCCCTTGAATGCGGAAGCTACGCCCTTGCCGTGATCTGTTTCAAGTCCCTTGGCTGCAGTGCCGGTATCCATCATAGTCTTTATCTTTGCAGCTGTTTCCTTTTCATAAGCGCTTGCCTTGTCCTTATAATCGGGATCCTCGGTAACTCGGTGGTAGAAAAGCCGGTAATCGAAATAAACGGGATCTGTTTCGCAGAAAAGCGTGCCGTCAAAATCAAACACTGCGATACGGTTCTTTACGGGGATATAATCCTTGGAATCCTTATCGGTTATCCTCCTTATGTAATCCTTCAGCTCTTTTTTAAGCGGAGCGTTTTCTGTCCAAAGCGAAAGTGAATCCTTCTCATCTTTATCGGGCTGTGAAACGGCAGCTGCGGTAGATGTGGAGGGTACGCTTTCGGGGCTGTTCTTTGCCAGCTGCACAAAGTAAAGGCAGGACATAGTCAGCAGCAGGAATGCGAGCACGCCCGAGACAACTTCCCAGCGAACGCCTTGTGAACGTTTACTTTCTTTCATACTATCATTTCTCCTTTACGACCTGAGATTGTTTAAAAAAGGTCGGTTTTATTATAGCACTTTTTTAATGCTGTTTCAAGTGGGGCACATATCAAAGGAGCTGCACTTGCAGCTCCTTTTGGAAGGAAGTTATTATGTTTTATTGTTTAAGGATAGTATTGTTTTATTCAGCGGTTTTTTGTTTTGGGGTGTTCCCCTTGTTGTATCTATATAATAACACGCATTTGCGCCATTTTCAATAGACAATTAAAGCGCACTTTGTAGTTTATGCTACACGGGGATATGAAAATGTAGTTTAATTTACAAAGGCGCACGAAACTGTATAGATAACAGGCATAAAAAAGCACTTTCCGCATAAGAAAGTGCTCGTCTTTTTATCTTGTTTTTTCACGATAGTAATCCTCGGCATCTTCGTAGTCCCAGAAATCATTGTAGTTGTCCTCGTAGAAATCCTCGGGGTCTTTATAATCGTATACGTTGTACTTGTCTTTTTTGGTAGTGGTCTTCTTTTTGGTGGTGACCTTTTTGTATGTAGTGGTTTTCTTTGCAGTGGTGGTCTCTTGTGAAGTCGTGGTTAGTACCACATTTTGCGTGGTCTCTTTTGTGATGGTAGTAGTATTGGCAGTTCGTGCTTCTACCTCTTCTTTGAGTTTTCTCTCATATCTTTGCCTTTTCGCCTCTGCCAGTGTACTAAATACACAGATTATTATAAGACAAACTATGCAAATGACAGCCAGTATCTTCAATGCACCCCAGTTTACAACTATCCGTGGATATGTCTGCTTGTTGTCACTTTTGGCATCTTTTTCTTTTAGTTCTTCTTTGGACTTCATGTCGTTATAAGCCTTTTTAGCGGCTTCTGATTCTGCCTTGTAATACGCTATCAGTTTTTCATTTCGCTCTTTACGCTCTTTAAGGGTAGCTTCATCGTCTGTATGCTCGGCTATCCATTTTTCAATAGCGTCCGGATCTGACAGCAGAGCATCATCCATCTTTTTGGATTCTTCTGTGCCAATAGAACAGATCTCATCCCACTGTTCCTCAGTCATTATGTCTCTGTATTCGGGATCGGTTCTAAGGAGTTTATACCATATCCTAGTCTCGTTGGCGTCTTCATCAAAATCGCTATAATCATATTCGGGGATATCATTATAATATTCAAAGTCATCATCGTGATAATCGAAATCGTCATTTTCTTTCTGCTCTTGCTCTTCACGCATCTTGTTGTACAGCCACCATTTGTCCATTTCTCCAAGAAAACCGTCTCGTCCGAATGGTCCTTTCATAATAACACCTCCCGTTAAAGCGTTATTCTCCTCCGCTTATATTATAGCACACTGTTTTGCATTTGTCAGCCCTTTTTTTGGACTAACAAGTAAAAATTTACCTTGACATTCGTGCTTTTTTCTGATAATATAAAAGTGTCGTAAGACACCTATACAGAGTGCGTGAGGGACAAGCCCTGTGACCGCACAGCAACCTGCCCGAGAGGGTAAGGTGCTAATGCTTGACCGATAGGTAACATATTTTCATCAAAAGTGTTCCTGTCGGTGACGATGGGTTCTTTTTTTGCGCTCTGTAAATATTATTTTATGGAGGTCATACTATGAAAAACACGGGAAAAAGGACACTTGCTCAGCTCAGGGACAGCTTTGAGGGACACATTTACCTGCACTTCGGCAGCGAAGCAGAGTACGAGGCATTTCTTGTCGAGGCGGAAAATGAGGGCTTCCGCTTTGGTGAGCGCCTGCCGCACGAGTTCTCGGGGAGTTGGCACGATATTGTTGCACTTACCCAAAACAAGGGCGTTTGCTTTTGCAACACCATCAGCCGCATGGCATATCAGTGCGGAGGTGACAACGTGCTGAGGGTGGAATATGCGAAATACGCAGGCGGTGAGGAGGAGTACATAATCTGACAAAATATCCGAAAGGCTGGAAAAAACAGTTTTTTTAGCTGTGCGAAGCGTGTTTGTTATTGACATATCGGCGTAGTTATGGTATCATTTTAATGATAATTGTATATGCGGATACTGTGGGTGATATAATGGACAAGCGAAAGGTAATATACTATTGTGACGAGCGCAATGATGAATTTTCTACGGCGCAGATAACTCCACGCCCGATAGATGAGAATTACGTTTACGTCCATAACTCGCTGTTTAAAAGGTTCACCCACTTTTTCTGGTACAGGATAATAGCTACGCCGATAGCTTTTGCATACGTTATATTCGTGTTCGGGCACAGGACAAAGGGCAGGCACAAGCTGAAAAAGCACTTGAATGACGGCTATTTTATGTTCGGCAATCACACGCAGGACATTGCAGATCCGTTTATACCCAATGTTATAAGCTACCCAAAGACCGATTATGTGGTAGTACACGCAAACAACGTTTCTATGCCTGTGCTGGGCAGGATAACGCCGTCGCTCGGCGCTTTGCCGATACCTGACGGACTGGGCGGATACAAGAATTTTCTTGAGGCTATTGAAACACGCATAGAGCAGGGGCACTGCGTTGTGGTCTATCCCGAGGCGCATATATGGCCGTATTACACGAAGATAAGGGATTTTCCCGACACGAGCTTTGCTTATCCCGCAAAGCTGGGAGCACCTGTTTACTGCTTTACCAACACATACCACAAAAGACGGTTTTTTGCTCACCCAAGGATAGTGACTTATATTGACGGTCCGTTTTATCCGGATATGGAAAAACCGCTGAAAGCTCGCAGAAGGGAGCTGCGTGACAGGGTATACCGCACTATGTGCAGGCGGGCTGAAAAGTCTGACCATGTACAGATCAGATATATAAAAATGGAGAAGGACCAATGATCGATATTTTGTTCTGCGGAAACGACGGGGTTTTCGACGGGGTGCTGACCTGCACTCTTTCGATACTGATGCGCACGAAAACAAGAGAGCCTTTTTGTTTTCACATTTTTACAATGGACGTTTCCCACCTTGACGAAAGGTACACCTGCATAACACAGGAACATATAGATATGCTTGAAAAGGCAGTGAAAGGCTTCAACAGCAGCAACTGCGTTAAGCTGCATGATGTGACCGCTTATTATATGAAGTCGTTTGCAGGCTGCCCCAATGAAGATGCCTACTGCTCGCCGTATACGCTGATAAGGCTTTTTGCGGATGTTGTAAAGGGGATACCTGACAAGCTGCTGTATCTTGATGCGGACATTATGTTCAACCGTGATATAAGGCTTTTGTGGGACACTGACCTTGAGGGATACGAATACGCTGCGGCAAGGGACCACTACGGAAAGTACATCATAAAGCAGGGCTACATAAATGCGGGCGTTTTGCTTTTTAATATGAAGTTTGCCAGACAGACGGGGCTTTTCAAAAAGGCACGATGGTGGATCAGGCGGCAGAAGCTGATGTTTGCAGATCAGAGTGCCCTTATACGCTCGACAACGAGGCGAAAGCTGCTTGCACAGAGATTCAACGATCAGAAGTTCCTGCACAGGCACACAGTGGTGCGGCACTTCTCAAAACGGCTTTTCTGGCTGCCTTATCCGCACACGGATAACATAAAGCAGTGGCATATCGACAAGGTACACGCTGTTTTTGGTTACAGACAGTTCGATGATATATACAGCGAATATGCCAGAATAATAAATGTACCTGCAAAGGAGAAAATATGAAGGAAACGATCATACCCATCTTTTATGCCTGCGATGACGCATTTGTGAAATACACAGTGGTGTCGATGCATTCGCTGATAAAGAATGCTTCAAGGGATCATAAATATGTTATCCACATTCTCTACACGGAGATCTCCGACGAGATGCAGGCGGTAGTGAACAAAATGGCTGATGAATGCTTTGAGATCAGATTCGTTGATGTTACGGCGTATCTTCAGTCTATCTCGGAAAAGCTGCCGCTGCGTGACTACTATTCCAAAACGACTTATTACAGGCTGTTTATAGCCGAGATGTTCCAGGATTACTCCAAGGCGATATATATCGACAGCGATACAGTCGTGAACGGAGATATAAGCAAGGTATACCTGACGGACATAAAAGATGCGTATCTTGGGGCTTGCCACGAGCAGGCTATGGTGCAAAGGGACGAATTCGGCACTTATGTTGAAAAGGTAGTAGGAGTTTCACGCTACAATTTTTTCAACGCAGGACTTATGCTGATAAACTGCGAACAGTTCAGGCTGCATTTTGTGCTTGACAAGTTTATCGATTACCTGCACTATTACAATTTTGTTGTAACACAGGACGAGGATTATCTCAATCTTATCTGCAAGGATCACGTTTTCTGGCTGGATCAGCGCTGGAACACGGAGGTGTTCGGCACGCTGCCTTACCCGATAGAGCAGGCTGAGATGATACACTACATTATGACCAACAAGCCCTGGCATTATTCTGATTGCCGCTACGGAGAATACTTCTGGAAGTATGCAAAGGAGACTGAGGTTTACGGCGAGCTTTTGGCGGTGCTTGATTCTTACAGTGATGAGGAAAAGCAGCGTGATGCAAAGTCGGGCGACAACCTGCTGGCGTTGGCTGTTGCGGAGATAAACAGAGAGGATAATTTCCTCAACCGCCTGAACCGTGACAAGCGTGCAAAGGACAGGGTAGAGATACTTTACAAGATAGAGCAGTATGAAAGGGAGGGGCGCTTTGACGAGGACGTTGAGAACGATCCGCCGGGAAGAGTGCTGATGCCCGATGAGATAGAATATGTGCGCAAAACAAAGGCTGAAAAGCTGAAAACAAAGTTCGCTTTCAAAATGGCGCACAAGTTCGTGGATGAGCTTATTGCAGACAAAAAGCTGATAATCAAGGAGATCATCGGCGTTGAGAATTTCCATGCGCTTGAAAGCGGTGCGATAATCACCTGCAACCACTTCAACGCATTTGACAGCTTTGCGATACAGCTCGCTTATGAAGCCGCACAGCAGCCACAGCGCAGCTTCTGGAGAGTCATCAGAGAGGGAAATTACACATCCTTCCCGGGATTCTACGGATTTCTTATGCGCCACTGCAATACACTGCCGCTTTCTTCAAACATCGACACGATGAAAAAGTTTTTCAATGCCGTTGATGAGCTTGTGAAGAACGGGGATTATGTACTGTTTTACCCTGAGCAGAGTATGTGGTGGAACTACCGCAAGCCAAAGCCTTTGAAAAGAGGAGCATTTTTGTATGCTGCACGAAGCGGAGCGCCTGTTCTGCCGTGCTTTATAACGATGAAGGATTCAGACGTTATGGGCGAGGACGGCTTTTACGTTCAGGAATACACGATACACATCTCGCCGCCGATATTCCCCAAGGAAGGGCTGAACCCCAGGAGCCAGGCGGAATATATGATGAAAAAGAACTATGAGATGTGGAAGGAGATATACGAAAGCGTATATCATATCCCGCTTTCATATACAACGCAGGAAAACAAGGAACAGCTCAGGGGCTTTGTTGAGGGCATCGTTTAAAGGACATAATAATACCGCTCGGAAGAATGGACTTCCGGGCGGTTTTTGCTTTACTTGTAAAAGACGGTATCGTAATATTTGCTGCTTTGTTCGAGCTGCTTCATATATTCCTCTTTGCCGAGCTGTTCGCAGAGCGTTTTGCTTGATGAGAAAAGGTCTGTGCCAAGCCCGAGCCTGTCGCCCTTTATCTGTGCGCCTATCGCAGAAAGGGTGGTGGGGAACATATCCAGTGAGGAGAACTCACGGTTTTTTGTGCTTATGGCTTGCTTTGCGGGGTTGATTATGCAGTTGTAGGTGGTTCTTACATAGCTTTCGTCAATATCTATCATGGTAGTTTTCTCGTTGCCGAGGTGGTCGCCCACAAGCACGATGGTGGTATTTTCGTAAAACGGCTGCTGCTTTATCCAGCTGACAAGCTCGCTTATCTGCTTTGAGGTGCAGTCAACTGATGCGAGGTAATCGCTGTGGATACTGCTGTCGCAGTCTTTGCAGCGGTGGCCGGATTCAAAGGTGTGGGTGTCCATAGTGTACATGGTAACGAAAAACGGTTTATCCTTTTGGGATATGTCGGTTATAAGCTGCTTGGTTATGTCGATCAGCTTTCTGTCCTCAATGCCCCATTTCCAGATATACTCGGAATCCTCGCTGCAGTAGCCCTTATCGGCGGCTGTTTTTCTGTCAAACAGGGTGCTGTCCTCATATCTTCCGACATACTTATCATACATTGAAAATTCGCCCTTTGAGCCTTCGATATAAAGCTGCTCGTAGCCGTTGTCGTGCAGTATATCTTCAAGCCTTGTCATTGCAGGGTACTGAGCTGCGGTGTAATCGGGGAATATCTTGGTGTTGAGGGATATTCCCGAGGTCTGCGCAACGGTAGAGCCTTGTGTAAAGGTTATTGACGGGACATAAGCAGATGCTCCGCCAAGCAGCTGTGTATTTGAAAAGCTGACGCTGTCTTTGTCGTTCGCAAGGTCGGTAAGCTCGCTGATATAGTTCTTATCAAGCACTCCGCCTGCCTGCTTTGAGGCGTAGGTGTTTTCAATGGATTCAAGATAGATGAAGATGAGGTTGCGCTTTTTATCGGGGAAGCTGACAACACTGTCATCGGGAGCAACATAGTATTGCTCGTAGATGTCAGAGGTACCGCTTTTCATTTTAAGATAGTGGAAAAAGTGAGTTTCAGCCGAGAAAAGCAGTATGCTGACAACAAGGAAAACTGCGGACAAAACTATATGCAGCGCCCTTTTCCGCCTGTTGAGGACAAGGGTGTAGCTGTCTTTTTTGCCCGTGTCGGCAAGAGTAATGCTTTCGTTGGTGAAGCATTTGAACAAGTGAAAGCAGATATAGCCCGTAACTATGCAGAAAAACACGGTGAGTGCTGTGCCTGACAGGATATCTTCAAGTGCAAGTCCGCCTGCTGCAAAGCGAATGGTGAAAAGTATCGCTTCAAAATCCATATTTGAGTAAACGGTGTGCAGAAACAGCGTAACTGTGCAGATAAATACTGCAAGCGCTATCATCACGGCACAGGCTGTGAATGCTATCCACTTGGCTTTGCCCTCACGCTTTTGTTTGCTTATTGTTTTCTGCGGTGTGTACATGGCAGCAAGCGCATAAACCAGCCTTGTGCTGCCCGAATCCTTTTCGCTGCCGCTGCCTACGGCGTGCCCCGCAAGGCGCAAAAGGATAGATGCCGCAGCTGTGCCCGCCAGCCAAAGCGCTGTCCATTCGGGCAGGAAGCGGCTGAAAAACTCATCGTGGTAAAGCTCGGCTCTGCTTGGTTTGAACAGTATACCTGCCGCAAATATCAGCAGAAACGGAACTGCGGTCGAGTAAAATATCTTTGTCCAGCGAAAGACCGAGGGTCTTGGCTTTCGCAGGAGAACAAAAAACAAAAACATTGCCGCAAACACGATAAAAACGCTGAGCAGCTGTTTTGCCGCAGGCAGCTTCATTATGCTCAGCGGTGAGGATGCGGCAGCGATCCCTGCTGATGCAAGAGCCGCCGCAACGGCGGAGAGCAGATGCAGCAGAGAGATGCTTTTGATTCTTTTCAATGCGTTGCTGATGAGAGTTGTTTTTTTCATTTCACTTTATTCCTTGCTTTATAATATTGGATGCTTATTTTTCCGGGTTTTATATTGGCGCTGTGCTTTACATCTCCCACGAGGTGAGCAGAAAGCCCGGGATAACAACGATGATGAAAAATGCCCAGCTGATAAGAGTGAACACCTTGATGAATTTTTTGCCCTGCCCGGGGTACTCACGCACATAGATGCGGTAGTTTATCACCGAGGCGAGCGAGCCGATGAGCGAACACAGACCTGCGGTATCAGCGCCGTAGATAAGTGCCGAGTTGCTCTGCGAAAATGGGTAGAGCACGATAGAGGCAGGCACGTTGGAGATGAGCTGGCTCAGCCCTATAGCCCACCAGTATTCACGCCCTGCAACAGCCTTGTTCAGAAAATCCGCAATGCCCTGATTTGCTGCGATAGAGGACGAGAAGATGAAAAAGAACAAAAATGTGAAAAGCAGCACATAATCGACTTTGAGAAACAGCTTTGCATCACCTGCGGCTATCGCCGCCACAACGATGATAACGGCTATCCACCAGTATTGCGTCCGGCTGACGATGGTGAAGATGACCAGTGCGAAAAGGCAGATATACAGCAGGCGCTTTTTGCCTGCCTGCGCACCAAGACGGGAACGGTCAAAATCAATATCCTCATGAAGTCCCTTGCGGTAAAGCACCAGCACGAATATTATCAGCAGCAATGCCGAGCCTGCGCAGAGCGGGAGCATGTGCAGCATGAATCTGCCTGCTGAAATGCCGAAGCGGCTGAAGAAGAACAGGTTCTGCGGACTGCCGAAAGGCGTTAGCAGAGAACCACGGATAGCTGCGATGTTTTCAAGCGTTATCACGGGGAGTATGTACTTTTCCTTTCCGCCGCCACGGAAGGTGAATATCGTGAGAGGTACGAATATCATCAGTGAAACGTCGTTTGTAACGAACATTGAGGAAAAGAAAACTCCGAATATATAAAACAGCGAAAGCCCGACCATGCTTTTGGTTTTGAGCGAGAGCCTGACCAGCGGCTCAAGCACGTTTTCCTGCTTGAAGCCCTCAAGCACACACAGCATCATCAGCAGGGTGCCCAGTGTATGCCAGTCGATATCCCTCAGCAGACGGGTGCTCGGCGGAGTTATGAACATTGCCGCTGCAGCAGCTGCGGCTGATATAGTAAGCATCGGCTCACGCCATAGCAGTTTTAATGTTTTTTTCAAAATGATCCCTCCGTTGCCGGGTATATGCTGCATTCAAAACAACTTCGCAGCATCAGTTCTTTTATTATAACACATCGGCGGCAAAATGTAAATGTTGATTATGGATATAATAAGAATAAGCTAATGACTTAAATACGGCGAGAGCAAAAAAGTTGAAAACTGAACTTTTCATCGAAAAACATTGAATAAAATATTGACAATGTGAGAATAAAGTGGTATTATTATATTATATAGCGATATATTGTTGATAGAACGTGAATATGGTTATAATAAGGAGGTTGGAAAACAAATGAATGTAACAACTCACAAGCCGGGATACAGGCTGCTTGCGGGGATGCTCTCGCTGATATGTCTGTTTTCACTGGTGATGGGGAATATGCCAAAGGCGTTCGCAGCCGGAGATGAGCTGCCGCTGAACGTTTCGCTGACGTTCTCAGACCATGACAGTCTTGGCAACAAGGTAGACTATATCACCCTCGACCTTGGCGGAAAGAAAGCTACACACAAGTTTGCTCAAGGCGTAAAATTTGTGTATCCCCGTGCGGATCTTCAGATAAGCCTTAACGGCGAGGTCGAAGAGGGACGATACAGGATCGAGATACCGTATCTTCCGTTCAAAGAACGTGACGGTAAACTGCGTGGTATGAACGATGAACAGCAGAGAATATTCAAGGGACAGATATCATCGGATCAATCACAGCTCAAGCTGGTAAGTGAGGACAAGGAAAAGGGTATATATGTTCTTGAGAACAAAAAGTCATCCTCGCTGCAGCTTTCACTCAGTATGATCTATTATTTGTACTGCTACAATACAGTGGACGGATCGGAGCAGCCGTTGAAGGTAACGATAACCGACACTGTTACCGGAACGGACTATTCACCGGAACCCATAACTGCAGTTTTCCAGTCGGACGTAACAGGTGCGACAGTCAGAAAGAGTGCTGATGATAAGGGCGTTATAAATGGCTGCTATTATAAATGGGACGATTCGCTGGAGGATAAGTTCCTTATCACGAGCAAGCTCGGTATAGATGAGGCTAAGTTCAACGAGCTTTGCAAGGATTACTATTTTGTGAGCTACAGGATAGATACATCCCTGGTATCAACGCAGCCGTGTTACCTTTATATTGATGAACAGCCGATCAACGGAACGGCAATTTCTATTGCTTCGCAGGATACTGCCGGTCACGAGATGTTTGAAAAGGAAACATCGGGACCTTATGCAAGACGGTGGAAAAGGTATTGCAGAGATTCAGGTTCACGTTATTTTCTTGCACTTGTACAATATGACAAACATGCCTCTTACGATAAGGACTCGTCAACAAACGAGCCTGTACTGGTGAATAGGATCAGTGTTACTTATGTCGGTATTGACGGAGACGCAGATGATGTAAAAGGCGATATGTTCGAATGCAGAACTATATGGCAGGGAGCAGGCGCTATATATCACGGAGATATATGGAGCGTAAAGAAGTCGGGCTATGAAGATCCTTCCGGCGGACTTGAGCTGCTCAAAAAGGGAAAGGACGTTACTTTTGCATATAAGATCACAGGTATCGGTCATACATACAAATATGGTGCGCTTGATAATTATACCTATTCAAACGGTCCTTACAAGCTGGAGCTTGTAGATGATCTGCTTTATGTGAACGGACTGGGTGAAAAAGGTGAGGACATTGCAAGACTTGATGAGACAGACTTCCATTTCAAGACGTTCTCGCTGAAGGTAAAGCACAATGTTGTTGAGGACGTTAACCTTGATATGTCTGTAAAAAAACAACATGCGATGCCCTTCAAGGAAAGAGAGCCGGTCGAGGTCTATGTAATGTCAGCAGACAAGCCGGGTGTATGGCAGCTCGATCAGTATGTTACAAAGCCGTATGCTCCATATACCGATTTAAACGAACAGCGATATGTAAATGATGACAAGAGCCTAACTTTTAATTTCAAGCATGATAATGTTTACAGGATAAAATTCGTTTATAATAAGGCAAATGGCGATATTGAGCTTGAATCACTTGTAACAGGCGTGCTCAAGGGTACGGGAAACACTGTTAAAAAAGTGCTGAGCAACATGGAGAAAATACATCTTGCCAACTTCCAGCTTTTCAACTGGGACGCTCAGATGGGTTATGACGGCAAGGGCGTATGGGAAAATCCTACGGACGGTGTAGCGGACGGCGCTGCAATATTTACAAGCAACCCCGGAATGAGAGAAGACCTTTTCGCATTTGATGCTGCAAACTATGAGGGACATTCCAATGAACCGGGCAATATAGCTATCGCAAGAAGACTTCCCAAAAGCAACAACCTTGTAGATATGAGATACTTCTCGGGTGCTGCAAAGCAAGGCACTACAACTGTTCTGGACAAGCTCAGCGGAAGATACACACTGGCAGCTGTAAACGGTCTTGCCAACAGTGAGGAAGACATTAAGTCCATGGTAGAAACAGGGCTTTTGGACGACAGCAGAGAGATAGTATTCTATGATCTGCTCCCTTCGGGTACGGTGCTGAAAAAGGACAGCGTTACGGTTGCAAAACAGAAAAACCTGGGTTCCAGCAGCTACAACTGGGAAAGGGTAGTCGGAAGCGACAGCAGCCTTATCACTGCTGTGAACACAGAGGCCCCCGAGATAGACATAACGACTATCAACAACTATAAGGGCACTCTCAGGCAGATGGCTATTATCAAGCTGAAGTATAAGGATCTGCCGATACTCAAGGTAGGCATGGAAGACAATCAGCGTCTGTACGCAAAAGATAATGCTCGTTATACTCTTGGTGCTGCTGTTGATATTCAGGTCGAGGGTCAGGTATTTGACATGAGAACGAATGAGCTGAGCAACGATATGGAAGCACAGTTCATAGACAACAAAGGAAACCCTGTTGAGCTTAAAGGCACTATGACCTTCCCCGATGACGGAACTGCAATAGAGGGAGTTCTTGACAGAAAAGGTCAGAATGCTTTCAGCGACGTAAACAACGACGGAGAGACCACTAAAAAGACTATCGTTTCTGCAAGAGTATCCAACACGGCTGATAAGGTATATTCACACACTCAGCTGTTCAAGTGGATAAAGGAAGATGAACTGGACGATTCGTTCAGATTCTTCACACAGACCTATGCAGGACACAATTACACATACAAGATCCAGTTTGTATGCGGAAACGGCAGAGCAAAGAATGTTGTGCTGTTTGACTCGATAGAGCAGGCATTTGACCAGCCTGAATATCAGGGCAAGCCTTACTGGTTGGGTATGCTCACGGGAGTAGACCTTCAGGAAGCTAAGGATGCAGGCTTTGATAAAATAAAGGTCTATGTGAACACGAGCAAGTATTATACGGGTAAGGAATACATGACCGACAGACCTGATTATGAGGGCCTTCAGCCTGAGGATCTGACAGCTGCGAATGGCTGGCAGCAGATAGACCCGGATACATACAAGGATTGGTCAAAGGTACGCACGATCGCATTCTCGATAGGCAAGGACGTTGTTTTCGGCGAGGATGATAACCTGCCTAAATCAATTAGCGTCTACCTGAAAATGCGTGCACCCGATACTATCAGCCCGATGCAGACACCTACCGAGCAGGTACTGGCTTACAACGAGCCTTACTATTACAGCGAAAAGCAGAGCATTGGCGCCGGAGCGTGGGATAAGGATACCACTAAGGCAAACACTGTTACTATCGGTCTTAAATCGGCAACATTGGAGATACCTGCGATCACAAAGACGTATTCGGGCTCAGAGCTTCCTGCTGATTTTGAGGAGACCTGCACATTCAATATCGAGCCTATCGGAACAGCACCTGCTCCAAAGGCTTACAAGAACGGCACATGGGGCGATGTTATCAAGAGCGTTGATGTTAAGGTCGGCGCAGGAAATACAAGTGCAGTTTCAAATGAAAACGGCGCAATACTGTTTACCGAGCCGGGTACTTACGAATATGAGATAACCGAAAAGGCAGGCAGCAAGAGCGGCGTAACATACAGCAAGGCAAAGTATAAGCTGACAGCAGAGGTGACGGATGATCGTAAGGAGATACAGTACGATACAAACACACTGCTCAAGGTAAATAAAACACTTGTCAGAACGCATGACAATGACGGCTCGCTGCTGAGCGCTCCTGTTAAAGTCACGGGAATGACATTTGTAAACAGCTACAGCGTTGTTCCTGTTGAGTTTGAGATACCTGCTGTTACAAAGAAGATAACAGGTGCGGCAAGACCGCAGGAAAAGGAATTCTCATTCAGGATAGGAGGCCTTGAGGAGTTCAGCACAGCATCTCCGCCGGTACCTGAAAAACTGGTGGCAACTGTAACGGGTGAAGGCACTGCATCGTTTGGCAAAGCCACATTCACCCAGGCAGGAAACTACTATTACATCATACAGGAAATGGGCGCAGGCGCAACAGGCTACACTTATGATAACAGAGCATTCTATGTATTGATATCTGTTGTTGATGATAATGCTAAGCTGAAAGTTTCTCAGGTCAGCTATGCGTCGGCTCCGGCAGGTACTATGATCATGACTCCGGCAGAAAAGGTGGAGTTTGTAAATACCTACAACCCGAACCCGAGCAACACTGTAACATTCCCTGAGGTATCAAAGGTATATACCGGTCAGGCAAGACCTTCGGATAAGAGCTTCAGCTTTACACTTGCCGCAGTGACCAATGGTGCACCGATGCCCGATAAGGACACAGTTACCGTTACAGGCGTTGGCAAGGCAGCATTCGGCGAGACCACATACACCAAGGCAGGAGTATACAGCTACACCATAACCGAGAACGATCTTGACAATGACAAGACAGGTTATACAAAGGACAGCACAGTTTATACATTCACCGTTACTGTTACCGATGATAACGGTACGCTGAAAGCACAGAGCGCTCTGACAAAGGGCGGAAGTGAAGCAAGCGCAGCTGTATTCACAAACAACTACGCTCCGCAGCCTGTAAGCATCGTTCCGCCGATAGCAGTTAAGCAGATAAACGGCGATGAAAGACCTGCTGAAAAGGCATTCGTATTTGAACTGACCACCGAGCAGAAAGACGCTCCGCTGCCTGACAAGACCGATGCAACAGTCACAGGTGAGGGAAATGCAACAGCATTTGGTGAGATCAAGTTCGATACCGCAGGAGTTTATGTTTACAAGATCGCTGAAAAGGATCTTGACAAGAGCTATGTAAGCTACACAAAGGATAACACTGTTTACACCTATACAGTAACTGTTACAGACAATAACGGTAAGCTGGAGGCAGCAGGCGAGCTTACAAAGGACGGCGCTTCCGCTGATAAGCTGCTGTTTGTGAACAAGTATCAGCCTGCACCTGTAAATGCCGATCTTGAGGTATCAAAGCAGTATACAGGACAGACAAGACCTTCGGACAAGAGCTTTAACTTTACACTGGCTGCCGTAACAGACGGTGCACCGATGCCTGAAAATGCAACGGTGACTGTTACAGGCGAAGGCAAGGCAGCATTCGGAGAGATCAGGTACACAAAGGCAGGCGTGTATGAATACACACTGACCGAGGACGATCTTGATGATGACAAGACAGGCTACGGCAAGGACAGCACAGTTTATACCTATACTGTTACCGTTACCGATGAGAGCGGTAAGCTGAAAGCACAGGGCGTTCTTACCAAGGACGGCAAAGAGGCTGATGCAGCAGTATTTATCAATAACTATACTCCTGAGCCGGCAAGCATCGTTCCGCCTGTTGCTGTAAAGCAGATACAGGGCGATGAAAGACCTGTTGAAAAGGAATTTGTATTTGAACTGACCACCGAGGACGAGAACGCTCCAATGCCTGAGGTGACCGAGGCTAAGGTCACAGGCGAGGGAGAGGCAAGCGCATTTGGTGAGATCACATTTGAGACCGCAGGAGTTTATGTTTACAAGATCACCGAGAAGGATCTTGACGACAGCTATGCGGGATACACAAAGGACGACGCAGCTTACACCTACACGGTAACCGTTACGGATAATAACGGAAAGCTGGAGGCTGTGGGCGAGCTTACAAAGGATGAAGAAGCTGCTGAAAAGCTGCTGTTTGTGAACAAGTACGAAACAACTCCTGTGGACACCGAGCTTGAGCTTGAAAAGAAGATCACAGGAAAGGCTCCGCAGCAGGATGAGACCTATACTTTTGAGCTCAAGGCTGAGGGCGAAGCTCCGCTTCCGGAGATAACCAAGCTGGAGATCAAGGGTGCAGGCAAGGGCAAATTCGGTAAGTGGACATACACAAAGGCAGGAACTTACACCTACAAGATCACTGAAACAAAGGGCGGCAATGCATACTGCGAGTACAGCAAGACCGTTTACACGATCACAGATACTGTTACCGATACAGACAGCGTGCTTGGCGTTTCAAGAAAGATCACCGCAGATGATAAGGATGCCGAGAAAGTGGTATTTGTAAACAACTACACAGAGCCGGTCAAGGAAGATGTACAAAGCAAGGATAATGACAACACTGCTCCGCAGACAGGTAATACGGGTTCTATGAACTCGGTATTCGGCGCAGTTGTGATACTTGCCGCAGCACTTTGCCTTAACAGGATCAAAAGATCTGACAGCGAAGAAGCTGATAAGGAATAATCAAAACAGTAAAGGCTATTGCAGCTTTTAAGTGAAAACAAAGAGCTTTGCACCGGTTTATCGGTGCAGGGCTCTTGCTTTTTTGTATCATGCGGTGAGGTGAGGATAACAGTTTCAAACCGATAAAAAATGAACAAATAAGTTGGTAATATATATTGACAAAATGCCTGACAGGTTGTATAATGGTGTACAATAGAAGTATATCATTGAACTGAAGTGTGGAGGGATCAGGAAATGAAAAGGATAATATCGTTATTGCTTGCATTTGTGATGATACTGCCGCTGACTGATCTGGCAGCATTCGCAGACGAAGGCGGGAATGTGATGCTGAAGATCGACCCTTACGGTGAGGGCGAAAATGCCGTTGATATGGTCAAATGGTATGAGAGAGACGGTTCATATTATTTGTTCCTTCCGCAGAACACCAACGTAAATACTGCAAAGGTATTTTGCTCCGGCGGTATCAAGGTGGATGACTTTGATGTTGTTTCGGGAAGCTTTGCACACTTTTTCACCCCCGGCAAACATTTTGTGACCATAGGAGATAAGCAGTATCCTCTTTATGTATTTGTTTCGGCACATATTCCTGCGGTGTATATAGATACCGAATCCGGCAGCCTTGATTATATCCATGAAAGCAAGGATCATAAGGAAAATGCTGTTATAAGCATTTATCAGAACGGAGTAAAGACCCTTGACGGCAAGACAATATCGATCAAGGGCAGAGGAAATGCTACATGGAGCGACTCGGACAAAAAGCCGTATAACATTAAATTCGACAGCAAGACCGACCTTTTCGGAATGGGAAGCGCAAAAAAGTGGACGCTGATGGCAAACGCCTTTGACACGACCTTGCTGCGTAACGTTTACGGCTGGGAGTATGCAAGGGCATTCGGACTGTATTATACATCGGAGTATAAGCACGTAGATCTGTATATCAACAAAGAATACCGTGGAAACTATATTATCTGCGAGAGCGTTGAAGTGGGCAAAGAGCGTGTTAATATAGACGATCTGGACGATGAAAACGAAGAAGCAAACCCCGATCTTGACTGGGATAATATCCAGCAGGGCGGCACAGGATTTGACGGAGAGGCACAGCCGGGTACTGATGCAGGTTCGGCAAAGTGGGCAATAATGGATAATTCACCTGCTGATGTTACAGGCGGATATCTTATGGAGTATGAGTACCCCGAAAGATATGACAACGAAGTCAGCGGCTTTGTTACCGATAACGGACAGGCTGTGGTGCTCAAATCACCTGAGTATGCAACAGAATCCGAGGTAAAATATATTCAGGGCATAGTCAACGATGCTACCAACGCTTTGTATTCAAAAACGGGATACAATGAAAAGGGCAAGCATTACAGCGATTACTTCGATATGGATTCGTTCGTGAACACTTACATAATCCAGGAAATGAGCAGCAACCTCGATGCAGGCTGCTCGAGCTTCTATCTTTTCAAGAGAAGAGGCAGTGACAAGATCTATTTCTCACCATTCTGGGACGTTGACCACGGCTTTGGCGACAGCTTGGAGAGGTTCGGAGTTAGTATCGGCGATCCTGATATCTGGTGGGCTAATTCTATCGGTTATTACTACGGCTATGAAATTTGCAGCGTTCTTAATGCCGCATATCGCCAGAATGATTTCCGTGACGCTGTTCGTAAGAGGTGGGAAGAGCTGTCAAAGGAGAGCAGGCAGAGCGTTGTTGCCGCAAATGTACAAGGTCTGGCAAATGTTCTTAAAGAATCTGCTGAGATGAACCTTGTGCGCTGGAACACAGAAGTAAGAGAAGCATTGAGCGAGGATATGGATGCGGCAGCAAAAGCGTATGATTCAAAAGTTGCAATAGGAAAGGATTTTATAACCAATAGATGCAAGGCGCTTTCCAAGGGCTTTGCGAAGGACGGAGCAATGCTGTACTACGATGCCAACGGCGGCTCGGGTTATGTGTTCAATCCGTATATAGCTAAGATCGGTGATAGTGTCGAGGTCATCGGAACAGACCGTGGCGAGCATCAGGTATACTCTCCTGATTGGGATAAGGAATTCCTTGCATGGAACACCGAACCCGACGGAACAGGAAAGGGTTATAAGCAATGGGACAGCATAACCCTTACAGAACCGACAACCACGCTTTATGCTCTGTGGGCAAATGAGAGCGAGTATTCTATCATAGAGTCGGCTGCACTTACACTTTCGGGAGAGATAAGCGTCAACATCGTGATAAGTCCTACGGACGAGCTTAAAGATGATGAGAACGCATATATGCTGATAAAAGGACCTAACGACAAGGAACCGGTCAAGCAGCTTCTGAAAGATATGCCAAGGGACGATGAGGGCAAATACATCGCATCGTGTCCTGTTTATGCACCGCAGATGGGCGAAAACGTTTCATTTGATATTTACAACGGCAATGATGAGCACCGGAGCTTCCTCAACTCCTCAAGAACAAGGATATACAACACCTTCAATTACTCGGTATGCAGATATATCAACACCGTAAAGGACAGAGATGACGAGCTCGGCGAGCTTGTAAGGAAAATGGAGAACTACGGTGCGTGGGCAAGAAAGATGATGATTGAGCTGAAAAAAAGCCCTGCATCTGCCGCTGAGATAAAGGATCCCGAGCCGATACAGGGTATAAATGCAGATACACTCAAAGAGTTTAATGTGGTGCGCAGTGAAAACTTTGATGTGAGCGATCTTGACGTTTCACTCGATCTTACCTCAAAAACCTCGCTTACGCTGTATTACAAGGGCGATGCTATCGACAATATCACTGCAAAGCATGGCGATGAAGCGATCGATGTTGAAACAGGGGATACTGATGATGGTCACTATGTGAGGATCAACAATATATGTTCGCAGATGCTCAGCGATAAATATGAGATCACTTTCGGCGATAAGGGAACAATAAAGCTCAGTGCAAACAGCTATGTGTACCTTGCGCTGAAGTTCAACGAGAATAATACAGCAAAGGCAACACTGTGCGAAACCGTAAAGGCAATTTACGAATACGGCACGGCAGCAAGCAAATATTTTGCTGAGAACTTCTGATGTATAAATAACTGCAAAGCACACTTTCATTATCTGAGAGTGTGCTTTTTTGCTTTTGCAGGAATGTTATCACGGCAGGGGAGCGTGTTCCCGCTTGAAAATGAGCGTGAGGTGTGATATAATGTGAAAAAAAGCGGAGGATTGCAAATGGAATACTATGATCCCACAATGTGCACCTGTTCACCCGAAAACCCGATGACTATGGGCATTTCAGCTGTGCTTAAAGAAAACATAGACGGAAAACTCATCAAAGAGGTGCTGGAGCAGCTGCGTGTAAGGTTCCCGTACTTTTATGTAAGGGCAAAGATCGAGGGCAATGACATTGTTGTGGTGCCCAACCCGCTGCCGATCACGGTGAGAAACAGCTGGGAGCCGATAGAGCTTGCTTCAAAGGAGGCAAACTATCACCTTGCGGCTATAAAATACGAGGGGAAGCGCATTTGCCTTGAAATGACACACACGCTCTCGGACGGCGCTGGTGTTTTCCCATATTTCAAGAGCCTGCTGTTCTTATATCTTTCCAAAAAGACGGGGGAGAGCTTTGATAAACAGGGCTTTAGGCTGCCGGGAAGCGAGATACCCGAGGCTGAAACGGGCGATCCGTTTGCGGGCGTGGATACAGACGGGGCGCAGGAGCCGTTATATCAGAGAAAGCCGACGCAGGATCATTACCGCTTGAAGACGGGCGGGAATGAGAAAAACCATGTATTTTTCCTTAAGCTGCCCGAAAAGGCTGTTATGAAATATTGCAGGGAGAATGACGGAAGTCCGAATGTGCTTATGGCGGTGCTGATCGCAAGGGCGATAAGGCGTGCTGATAAGGAAAGCGAAAAGACCATAACCGTTTCTATCGCAACAGATCACAAGGCTATGCTGGGCAACTTTGAGAATTACAGGATGTTTGCAAATGCCTATGAGGTGGATTTCCCGAAGAAGCGTGAAAATGAAGATATCCTCAGGGCGTGCACGCTTACAAGAGGGCAGCTCATGCTTCAGGCGCAGCCCGAGAACTCGGTGTGGTACATAAAGACAAGAAAGCTCGGCTTTGAAAAAATGAAAGCTATGCCGCTGGAGATGAAAATGGATATGCTGCCCAAGGCTGCCGGAGCAAACCGCTGGACAGCATCGGTATCCTATGTCAACAGCCGCAGCTTCGGACCGCTTGATGAATATATCGAGGAGCTTTATTGTTTTGCGGAAACAAGATCGGTGGATATAATGTGCGAGGTCGCCTGCATAAACCATAGTTTCTTTGTAGCTCTGGGACAGAGGGGCTGCTCGAGGGCGGTGTTTGAAGCGCTGCTGTGTGAGCTTGAACAGGCACAGATACCGTTTGAGAAAATGGGTGATGAGGAGTACCGTCTGTGCGGTTTCAGATATGATGATATTTAAGCCTTCATGGCATGAAAAGGCGTATTTACGGGCTATCCTGTAAATACGCCTTTGCTGTTGTGTTAGTTGCAGCGCTCATTTCGCCTCTTTGATTGGTGTATATGGAGAAAATAACGGGGTGATTTTGTAATATGTTACAAAAACCCAACCTGATAATTACGAATACTTGAATATTTTTTATAAATATGATAAAATATATGTATAAACTGTAAGGAGGAACTTTGGCAATGAGTTATTTTACCCTGAAAAATGGAATGGAGCTATACTATGAGGAGTCGGGCAGCGGTCAGCCGGTTATTCTGATGCACGGGTGGACCAGCAGCCACGAGATATATAGTGAGCCTGTTGAAATGATGAAGGATAAGGCAAGGTTCATAATCTACGATCACAGGGGACACGGCGGCAGCAAGGGAGCTAACAAGGAAAGCGTAACTATGGAAACGCTGGCAAGCGATCTTAATGAGCTTATACAGGGTCTTGGGCTTTCGGATGTTACGCTGGTCGGCTGGTCAATGGGCTCGGGCGTGGCAATGAATTATATCCGTCTTTACGGCTGCTCGGCGCTTAAACAGGTGGTTTTGTGTGATATGACACCAAAGCAGCTCAACGATGACGAGTGGAAGCTGGGGCTGTATCAGGGCAGGTATACAGCGCAGGATATGGAACGTGACGCAAAAAAGGATTTTCTGCGGCTTTATCAGGAATTTGCGGTCGGCGCAATACCAAAGCTGAGCAAGATACCGGGGTTTATGATCCGCCCAAAGCTGAAAAAGAAGCTGCTTGATTGTGATGAGTCGGTCCTGAGAGGACTTTCAGGCTCTATGAAGGCGCAGGATAACCGTGATGTTATAGGAAAAATAACAGTTCCGCTCAATTATTTTTATGCAGTGCCCGGTTCGCTTTTCTCGCCTGATCTTGCGCAGTGGTATAAGGAGAATGCAAACGCTCCTTTCAACGCTGTTGCTTTCCCCGAAAGCACGCACATGTTTATTGCAGAGCACCCTGAGCTGTTCGCACAGGAGCTTAGCAAGCTGCTATAATTATTCTCTTTTATGAAAGGATAGCTTGAAAACAGCCGGAAATGCTCCGGCTGTTTTTATGGATTTTTGGCTTTTGCCGTCAAGCTATACCGCAGTGCAGGCTGCGTTTAGTTACACAAAAAAGCTCCCGAACAAACTGAACGGGAGCTTGGTAAGATACCGAGGTTATTTTTTCATAATGTTTTTGTTTTTGCTGAGCTTTTTAAGAGAGCTTTTCACCTCATCGCTGAGCTTTTTATCATTGTTAGTCTGATCGAGCAGGTCAAGCAGATTGCCGTCCGGCAGGCTTTTGGTGAAGTCGTTATCCATCCATTTGAAAAGGTAATCGTATTTTCCTGTCGGGTCTATGATTCTTGGTGCGGGCATAGCAGTTGATCCTCCTGTTTTGATCTTCTGTATATAATGCCCCGGCAATCGCCATTTGGTTCGCAATAAATAAAAAAATGCATATCGGTCAGCAATACGCTGCGTGCAGCCGATCCGCCTTGAAAAGTGATGTACATTATGGTATAATAACAAAGCATGGCATGAAAAATATCAAAATGACGGGGGGCAGCAAAATGGAATTTGATGATCGTAAATTGAAAAGGATACGCTATGAATCAAGCGGAGGCTCAATGTGTTGTCACTCGGAATTCGAGATACGAGCCGATGCAGGAGAGG
>DFFV01000022.1 GCA_002371625.1 Ruminococcus sp. UBA3767 | reverse complement strand
GAAAGAGAGGGCTTTCCCTTACCCCGTGGTAACGTCGGCTGCCTCAAGCCGCCTGCGAAAAGGCGGCTTGAATATCAAATGTATTTTCCTTAGGGGGCTTTCCGATCGCCCCCTATAACCCCTTCGGGCACACATCTTAAAGTTTGTAATAAACTGAATTCTGATTTATTGCGAGGTAAGATTTTTGGTCTTACCTCTTTTTTATTATTTCGGTCTGCTGCGGAAGAAAAGTGCAAAGAGAAATGCAAAGCACATTGCTGCGGTTATGCCGCCTGCTGCTGCGGTGAGACCGCCTGTGATGATGCCTGTAAAGCCGTCACGGTCGATGCTTTCCCTTACGCCTTTGGCGATAGTATTGCCAAAGCCTGTGAGAGGCACATTCGCACCTGCCCCTGCAAGCTCTGTGAGTTTTTCATAAAAGCCCGATGCGCCGAGGATAACGCCTGAAACGACGTAGGCGGTGAGTATCCTTGCAGGAGTCAGCTTGGTGAAGTCGATAAGCACCTGCCCTGCGGCGCAAAGCAGACCGCCTGTTATAAATGCATATAAATAGATCATCGTTGTTCCTTTCAAATAGTTGTTCCGTGTGAGAGCCATACAAGGTGAGATATCGACGGGATACTTTCGCCCTGCATATTGACGGTGGGGGAGAGCAGTGCGCCTGTTGCGGCAAAGAGAATGTTTTTTATCTCGCCTGCTCTGAGCTTTGGCAGGAAATAACCGCAAAGGGTGCTTCCTGCGCAGCCGCAGCCGCTTGCCCCTGAGTGAACGTCCTGTTCGTGAGCGTGATACATCATCAAACCGCAGTCCTTATGATTCTGCGAAACGTCAACGCCCTCACGCTGCATAAGCTCGCAGAAAAGCCTGCTGCCGACTTTGCCGAGGTCGCCTGTGACGATGTAGTCAAAATCACACGGCTGCATAGCCATATCGTCAAGGAACGACTTTACAGTCGCAAACGCCGCAGGTGCCATTGCTGCGCCCATGTTTGAAGCGTCGCAAACGCCCATGTCCACTATCTTTCCGATAGTGCAGGCACGAGCGTAGGGCGGCTTTGAATGGCGTGAAACTATAAGGGAAGCGCCTGCGGTCACTGTCCACTGTGAAGTTGGTGAGCGCTGCCCTCCGTAGCCAAGGGGGAAACGGTACTGTCTCTCGGCGGTGCAGAAGTGTGAGCTGGTGACCGCCATTGCCCTTTCGCATATCCCGTTATCCACAAAAAGCGATGCCATCAGCAGCCCCTGTGACATTGTTGAGCAAGCGCCGTAAATGCCCAGAAAAGGCATATCAAAGCTGCGCACTCCGTAGGTCGTGCCAACGCACTGGTTGAGCAGGTCGCCGCCGAAAAGAACGTCTATATCACCTGCATCAAGTCCTGCTTTGTCAAGGCAGTGCCGCACCGCCTGCTTTTGAAGCATACTTTCGCCTTTTTCGTAGGTGTCGGTCGAAAAATAGGGATCATCGTTTATCTTGTCAAAGTAATCGCCCAGCGGTCCTTCGCCCTCTTTTTTGCCGCCTATCGAAGCAAACGCCGTAACGGACGGCTGAGTGGAAAGAATTTTTGTTGCCTTCAAATATCATAGCCTCCTTTTAACAGCCTTTTAGGCTATTATTTGAGAAAAAATCGGAAATATGCGTTGAAAAGGAGCGTAAAATGTGATATAATCCATAAAAAGAGGTGAAAAAGATGCAGAAGATAAACTATCAGAAACAGCTGGACGAGATAATTGCGGGGCTTGAAAAAAGCGGCGATCACCCTACGCTTTTGCTGCATAGCTGCTGTGCGCCGTGTTCTTCGTATGTGCTGGAGTATCTGAACAGGTATTTTCACATCATTCTTTTTTACTACAACCCCAATATTTCGCCAAAAGAGGAATTTGAGAAGCGAACGGGCGAGCTTAAACGTCTGGTCGAGGAGATGCCGATGACTGATAAGCCCGAGGTGATAGTGGGAAGATATGAGCCGAGCGAATTTTTTGAAGCGGCAAGGGGACTTGAGGAGCTTCCCGAGGGAAGCGAAAGGTGCTTTAAATGCTACCGCTTGCGGCTGGAGGAGGCGGCAAAGCTGGCAAAGGAGCTCGGTGCGGATTACTTTACCACAACGCTTTCCATTTCGCCTTACAAGAATGCGCAGAAGCTGGGTGAGATAGCAGCTGAGCTGGGGGAGATATACAATGTCAGGGCGCTGCCTGCGGACTTTAAGAAAAAAGGCGGCTACAAACGCTCGATAGAGCTTTCGGCGCAATACAGCCTTTACAGGCAGGATTACTGCGGCTGCGTTTATTCAAAGGCTGTGCGTGACAGGAAAAACAAAGAGAAGTCAGAGCTTGCAGACAAGCAGGAAAATGCGTAAAAGGGGAGGATAAGAATGAAAAACATAAGGAGCTACGATGCGTCAAAATACAGCACTGATGATTACGAAAAGATCGAGGAAGGCATTTACAGGACAACTTATGTTAATGTCGTCAGTGACGGGGACCTGGCGCTCAAAGGACTTGACGAGGGTGATGAGCTTGAAGCGGTAAAGGCACTGACTGACTGGAAAAAGTTCGATGACGAGGACCTTGACGAGCTTGAATACACATTTCACAGCGGCAAAAAATATTACAAAGAAACGGACGAGGACAGCGGCGAGATCACCTATTATGAAGATATGTACAGCGGCGGACGTGAGATGTATGTGACATCGCTGGTGTTTGAGCCTGAGCCCGAGCTTGATGAGAACGAGCCGACAGATGCGTATATCTCGCAGTATCCGCTGGAGGATATACTTGATAAGTTTTTTTGTGAGTGCTGTGATGATTACCTTGAGGAAAACACGAATGACAGGGTGAACAGCTATGTTGAATTCGGCAGCGAGGATATAGAAGATATAAAGTCGCTGCGCAGCATTATAGGAAAGCACGTTTACAACAAGCAGGAGGGCGAATATATCAAGCTGATCATCGAGTAATAAAAAGCCTCCCGGGGAGCATTTCATCAGTTCCCAGGGAGGTAAGTTTTTTTATTTTGAAGAATGTATCAGCATCAGCATTATCGCAAAGTAGTGGAATATGCTGCCTGCAAGAGTGAACAGATGCCATACCGAGTGGAAGTAGCGCTTTTTCTTATAGATATAAAAGAACGTTCCGCCCGTGTAGCACAGCCCGCCGATGAGTATGAACCACAGTGCAAGCGAATAGACGGAATCTATCATCGGCTTTATCGCTATAAGTATCACCCAGCCCATCATGATATAGCATATCATTGACGGCTTTTTGAATTTATCAAGGTTTATCGAATTGAGCACTATGCCGATTATCGCTGCGCCCCAGATGATGCCGAAAAGCACCCAGCCTATCGCTCCTCTGAGCGGTACGAGAGTTATCGGGGTATAAGTTCCTGCAATAAGGAAAAAGATAGTGTTGTGATCCATTATGCGAAAGAACTTTTTCGCCTTGCGGTTGGTTATTGCATGGTAAAGTGTGGACATCATATAAAGGATTATCAGCGATGCGCCGAATATTGCCGAGCCGACAACTCCCCATGCGTTTGAATGTATCGCTGCGACGACCAACAGCACAGCCGTGCCTGCAACAGACAGTCCTGCGCCTATGCCGTGGGTGAGCGAATTGACTATCTCCTCACCTGTTGTGTAACGCTTGGGCACACCTTCTCCGATGCGTCCTATTCCGTTTATCATTGTATTATCACCGTCCTGTCCATCTCTGCTTATCTTCTTTTTTATGTTCTGATTTAATAATAGCATTCATCTCAGCGCTTGTCAAGTCGGCTCATTTCACATTGAAGTCAGATACTACCGCTTTGAGTCGTATCAAAGAAAATGCTTGAAAAACAGTGCGTGATGTGGTACAATACTATCGGGAAGCTGCAGCGTGAAAAATCAAAAATAAAGCAGCGTGCCCGGCGGGATATATCCGGGAAATACTGCGCTGACACACAGCTTTCACGCAGATAACACATTTGCAGGGTATAATTACATAAATCATGTAAGGGAGGAACCGACGGTATGGCGAAGATACTTGTTGTTGACGACGAAGCTAAGATAAGAATGATAATAAAGGAATATGCCGAATTTGAGGGCTATGAGGTCGAGCAGGCTGCGGACGGAATGGACGCTGTCGAAAAGGCAAAGCAGGAGAGCTTTGATATAATCATCATGGACGTTATGATGCCAAGGCTTGACGGATACTCAGCTGTCAAGGAGATAAACAAGGAAAAGAAAACTCCTGTTATAATGCTCTCGGCAAGAGGAGAGGAATATGACAAGCTGTTCGGCTTTGAGATAGGCGTTGATGACTATGTGGTCAAGCCGTTTTCGCCAAAGGAGCTTATGGCGAGGATAAAGGCTGTGCTCAACCGTGCAGGCGGTTCACGCCCGCAGGAAGAGGTAATCAAATATAAGGGGCTCGTGATAAATTTCACCGCACGAGAGGTTACTATCGACGGTGAAAAGGCAAACATGACTCCCAAGGAATACGACCTGCTTTTCTATCTGGTAAGGAACATGAACATTGCGCTTTCAAGGGAAAAGCTGCTTGAGGAAGTATGGGGATTTGATTTTTACGGCGATGACAGAACGGTGGATACACACATAAAAATGCTGCGCAACAGCCTTGGACCTTACAGAAACCTGATAGTTACGCTCAGAGGAATGGGGTACAAATTTGAAAAGATCCGATAATAATGAGGAACAGGCTGCACAGCTGGCGTTTGACAGTCCGCAGCAGCCGGTAAAAGAGAAAAAGCGAAGAAAAAAGCTCGCATTAAGATACCACGTCTGGCTGTTCTTTATGCTGTTTGCAGTAGCGATACTTGTACTTATCTGGTTCTTTCAGTATTTTTTCCTTTCAAGATACTACAAGTCCGCAAAGTCAAGGAGCATGGCTGATGCCGCAAACAAGATAATCAACGATTACGGCACAAAAAAGATGAATGATACCTGCGTCAAGCTCGCTTTTGAGAACAATATGTGCATAGTTGTGACCGACAGCTCGGGCAATCAGACGAGCATCGCAAACTCAATGGGGCAAAGCTCAAAGCTGAGCTATGATGTTACGGAAAATTTCTCAAGGATGATATTTGAGCTTAAAGCCAAGCTGAACCGAACGGATCAGAACCATTACACCGAGGATATAAAGTATGAGGATCTGAATATCGAGGGAATGATATACTGCTCAAAGGTCTTTGATAAGGGCGGCGACGGACAGGCTTATGTTTTTCTTGAAAGCTCGGTCGAGCCGATAGATTCAACGGCAAACATAATCAGGGAACAGCTGATATATATTACGGTCATCGTGCTGCAGTTGGCGTTCCTGGTAACGCTATTCATCTCAAAGAGGCTCTCAAAGCCTATCATGAGCATAACCAACACTGCTAAGCAGTTTGCCGCAGGAGATTACAGCGTTGACTTCAAGGGAGAGGGCTACCTTGAGGTAGAGGAGCTTTCGGGAGTGCTCAACAACGCAAAGAACGAGATACGCAAGGTATCTGATCTTAGGCGTGACCTTATCGCAAACATATCGCACGATCTGCGGACACCGCTGACTATGGTCAAGGCTTATGCGGAGATGATAAGAGATCTTTCGGGTGATGATCCCAAAAAGCGAAGCGAACATTTGGGGATAATCATTGATGAGGCGGACAGGCTCTCTGAGCTGGTGAACAACCTGCTGGAGCTTTCAAAGCTGGAAAGCGGCAACATGGAGCTTGAGATAACCGATTTTTCGATAGTTGACAAGATAAATGACTGCATGACACGCTACACTCTGCTTATAGAGCAAAACGGCTACGACATAAAGTATGAGCAGGACGAGGACAGAATGATTAGCGCCGATATACACAAGCTGGATCAGGTGATCTATAATTTCATCAACAATGCGATAAACTACACGGGCGATGAAAAGATAATAAGGATACGCCAGATCAACAAGGAAAAATGCGTAAGGATAGAGGTAGTGGACAACGGCAGCGGTATCTCAAAGGAGATGCTTCCGCTGGTGTTTGACAGGTACTACCGTGATGCAAAGGTAAAGCGTGCTGTTGTCGGCACGGGACTTGGTTTGTCTATCTGCAAGGAGATACTTAAAAAGCACGGTTTTGCGTTTGGTGTTTCATCTGTTGAAGGCAAAGGCTCAACATTCTGGTTTGAAGCGCCTTATGCACGCACGAAGACTGAAAACAGAGCAGCAGGTTTGCTTGAAAGCAGGCTCGATTACGGCGGACAAAACAAGGATATTGAAAAATAAGCACAAAAAGGGCGGTCTTAAAATAGACCGCCTTGTTTTTTTATCTTATTCAGCTCTTACAAGCCCGTAGGTGAAGAACTGTATGCCATCGGCTGTTTCTTTTATCTCAAGCCATGGGTCGACCTTTTCGCCAAATACCTCTCCCTTTGTACCCGAATCGAACTTGACCTTTCCGTCCTCCTGCTTCCATCTTTTCTTTTCTATAACAAGCATATCGTCGCCGTAAAGCTCAAACTCCCCGGTAGAAAGCATTTCATCAAGCTCAGACCTGTCCATATCCTCGGGAATGGCAACCATTGTTTTTACCCAGCCGTCCTCGGTGAAAAGGTAAAGTGAATGCAGCATTCTCTTGTCGTTTTCGGAAAGCTCCGTATCAGCAAGGATATCTTCAACATTCTTTTCAACAAGCTCCATAGCTGCAGCATCAAACTGCTTTGCTGTCTTTATCTTCCACAGTCCGATAACATCCATCGTTTTAACCCCATTTCTGTCGAAAATCTAAGGTAACACTACCCATTAGTGATTATATCATATTTTGGCAATGGTTTCAACGCTATTTACGCCTTTTTAATGTAGAAATTCAAAAGGCTGCATTATTTATTTTGCACAAAAAGCGGCTTGCTGTTGCAAAGATGTGAGTTATCTGTTATACTCGTTAAAACGGCTGATAAAGTGAAAGGGGGCGGCGGAATGAAAAGATGTATGCTGCTTATCATCACAGCGCTGCTGCTTTGCTCATGCGGTGAAAGCTCGCAGGTGCAAGATAGCGGATATTCAAGCAGTGGATCACAGGCGGTTTCTTCACAGCAAGCTGCCAAAAAGGGAACGTGCGGCAAAGGACTTTCGTGGTCGCTGGACGAAAGCGGAAAGCTGATAATAAGCGGCAGCGGTGAAATGGCTGCGATGACAGCAGGCTCTTCCCCTTGGCAGGCGCTGAAGGACAGGATAAGGACAGCAGAGCTTTCGGACGGTGTTGCTTCTGTCGGGGCAGGTGCTTTTGCAGGCTGCAAGCAGCTTGAAAGCATAAGCATACCCGAAAGCGTAAAAGCGATAGGCAACTCGGCATTTGACGGCTGCACGGGGCTGAAAAGCATAATCATTCCCGATAGTGTATCGCAGTTCGGTGAAAAGGTGTTCTGGAACTGCGAGGGACTTGAAAGCGCAGTTATCGGAAAGGGAGTAAAAGAGCTCGGCTACAATACATTCTGCAAATGCAGAAGCCTCACAACGATAACGCTTTCACAGGGACTTGAACGCATTGGCGACTGTGCATTTGAATACTGCACCTCGCTCAGAGAGATAACCATACCCGAAACAGTCACCTCAATGGGATACAACGTTTTCCCTTTGGGAGAGCCGGTAATAAAGGGAAAGGCAGGCTCAGCGGCACAGCAGTATGCGGAAAAGACCGGGCACACATTCAAGGTGGTATAAAAACAGACCTCTCACGCTGAAAAAACGTGAGAGGTCTTTGTATTATGATTTCCAATACTTACGGTCAAGGCTTCTGTACTGCACTGCCTGTGCGATGTGACCTTTGCCGATAGTTTCCTTACCTTCCATATCTGCAACTGTTCTTGCGACTTTGAGTATTTTCTCGTAAGCTCTTGCAGAAAGCCCGAGCTTGTCGAATATATCACCAAGCATTTTTTCTGCGCTGCTGTCCATTGTGCACACGTCGTGCAGTATTTCGGGAGTTATCCTTGCGTTGCAGGTTATCCCCGTGCCCTCAAAGCGCTTGTTCTGTATATCCCTTGCAGCCTGTACACGCTGCCTTATGCTCTGCGAGGATTCTTCCTTTTCGCCTGAAGAAAGGTCGGCAAACTCAACGGGAGCGACTTCAAGGTGTATATCGAACCTGTCAAGCAGCGGTCCCGAGATCTTATTGAGATAATGGTCCACCTGATTTTTGGAGCAGATACATTTTCTTGTCGGGTGACCGTAATAGCCGCAGGGGCAGGGGTTCATTGCGCCGATGAGCATGAACGAGCAGGGGTAGGTTATGCTTCCCGAAACTCGTGATATTGTAACTTTCATATCCTCAAGCGGCTGGCGCAGGACTTCAAGTGAAGGACGGGGGAACTCGGCAAGCTCATCGAGGAAAAGCAGGCCGTTGTGCGCAAGTGATATCTCGCCCGGGCGTGGTGTGGTCCCTCCGCCTGCAAGACCTGCCGCAGAAACTGTGTGGTGCGGCGAACGGAAAGGCCGTGTGGTTATAAGCGGATGCTTATCGTCAAGCAGACCTGCAACAGAGTGAACGCCCGTTGTTTCAATGGATTCTTCAAACGTCATCTCAGGCAGTATCGAGGGCATACGCTTTGCAAGCATCGATTTTCCCGAACCGGGAGCGCCTATCATAAGCACGTTGTGTCCGCCTGCCGCCGCAACCTCAAGAGCCTTTTTGGCGGCTGTCTGTCCTTTAACGTCCGCAAAATCGAGCGAGCTTATGTAATCTGCACTTGACGGGGTGAAAACGGGTGCGGGCTCAAGGCGCTTCCTGCCCGAAAGGTGCAGCACCAGCTCCTCCAGCGAGCTTACGCCGTAGACCTTTATCCCACGCACAGCTGATGCTTCAAGCACATTCTCCTTGGGGACATATATCTCCTCAAGGCTTTTTTGTGCAAGAATGGTCATTGGCAGCACGCCGTTTATTTTGCGCAGTTCTCCGCTGAGCGATACCTCGCCCACGAACGCCGCTTTTTCCACCGACTTGCTTTCGATAAGCCCCGAAACGCACATAAGTGCAGCGGCGATAGCAAGGTCGTGCACCGAGCCTGATTTTTTAACGTCCGCAGGCGCAAGGTTCACAAGCACCTTGCTGCGAGGGAAATCGAGCCTTTGCGTGCGGAAAGCCGAACGTATCCTTTCACGGCTCTCACGCACCGCAGCATCGGCAAGCCCGACTATATCGAACGCAGGCAGTCCTGCGCTTGCTTCTATCTCAACATAGACCGGAAAGGCGTTAAGCCCTGTAAGTCCTATGCTGTTGACTTTTCCGAACATATTCTTCACTTCCTGTCAGCTTTGTCGGTAATCACTGAATGGCTGTTTCAAAGAAATCAAGCACATCTGCATAGACCTCATCCTTGTTCAGCTCATTAAGCAGCTCGTGGCGTGCGTCCTTGTATATCTTCATCTCAACGCAGCAGTCGTTAAGGTTAAGCTCGTTGAACACTTTCAGAACGCCCTTGCCGTAGTTCCCGACAGGGTCGCCTGCGCCTGCGATAAGGTAAGTGGGAAGATCCTTGGGGTAGGTCTTGTACCACTTTTCGTTTGAAACATACCAAAGCAGCTTTATCAGGTTCTCAAAGCCGTTTGCTGTGAACGTGAAGCCGCACCGCTTGTCGTTGCAGTACTTTGCGACTGCCGAGGTATCCCTTGTGAGCCAGTCAAAATCTGAGTTCCTCGGGCTGATATTATTGTTATAGCTGCCAAATGCTGCATCGTTGAGCAGCTTGCTCCTGTGGCGTTCGCCCTTTATCAGCTTTATTGCATCTATCAGCGTCAGCATAGCCTCTGTGCCGCCCTGTCCGCCGCTCGTTCCGCAGAACACTGCCGCATCTATCGCCTTGCGGTGCTTTGTAACAAAAGCTCTTGCAAGAAAGCTGCCCATACTGTGACCGAAAAGATAATATGGCACCTCGGGGTAGTTCTTTTTCATTATCTTTGTGAGGGAATACATATCCTCAACGACATTCTGCCAGCCGTTTTTCTCGCTGAAATAACCAAGCTCGTCCTCGCTGTTCACGCTTCTGCCGTGCCCGAGATGATCGTTTCCGCATACGACATAACCGTTTTGTGCAAGATGATCTGCAAATGCGTTGTATCTTTCAAAGTATTCCGCCATACCGTGAGCTATCTGCACAACGCCCCTTACCTGTCCCGCAGGAAAGATAACATAATAGGCTATGTCATGCTCCTTATCGTGCGACCTGAAGCTGCTTGAGAAATGTGTGCTCATTTTCCGTCCTCCTTATGCTTTTTTTGACTTACAGATATTATATCACACAGCCCCGATTTTATCAAGCATTTATCCGTTAAAAACTGCAATGTGCAAACGGCGCAAACGGAGGCGGCATACAAAAAATGCAGCGGCAATTGTAAAAAAATATTCAGGGTACTTGCAAAATCACGAAAATGTGTTATACTTATCTTAAGATTGCGATCATGTGTTATATATTATATATAGCTATCTCGTTGTGAAAGGTGTGTGTTTTCAATGACAGAAAAAGAACTTTATAAGCTCTGGTGCGATAACGCTGTTGAGGACGAGGATCTCGTCAAAGAGCTTAAAGCGATAGAGGGCGATGACGAAGCGATCAAGGACAGATTTTACAGAGATCTGGAGTTCGGTACCGGCGGACTCAGAGGAGTTATCGGTGCAGGCTCATACAGGCTCAATATCTATACAATAAGACGTGCTACACAGGGACTTGCCGATTATGTCAACGATGCTTACAGCGGCGCAAGTGTTGCTATATCTTACGATTCAAGAATAAAATCCACGAAGTTTGCACAGGAGGCTGCGGCTGTTCTTGCAGCAAACGGGATAAAGGTGTATATCTACAGCGAGCTTATGCCGACGCCGTGTCTTTCATGGGCAGTAAGAGCTTGCAAAGCTCAGGCAGGTATAATGATAACCGCTTCGCATAACCCTGCTAAATACAACGGCTACAAGGTCTACGGTGAGGACGGCTGCCAGATGACTATCGACGCTGCAAATGCTGTTACCGAAAAGATAGAGGCTGTGGATATGTTCGGCGGCGCTAAGGTGATGAGCTTTGATGATGGCGTTAAGAATGGCATGATCAATTATATCGGTCAGGATATAATCGAGGAGTACTACAAGAAAGTTCTGGAGCAGGGAATACATACCGACCTTGTTGCGCAAAGCGGTCTGAAGGTCGTTTATACACCGCTCAACGGTACGGGCAACAAGCCTGTAAGAGAGATACTCAAGAGAATAGGCGTTAAGGAGGTCACTGTCGTTCCCGAGCAGGAGAACCCGGACGGTAATTTCCCGACCTGTCCTTTCCCGAACCCCGAGATAAAGGAAGCGCTTGAAAAGGGACTGGAGCTTTGCGCAAGCGTTAAGCCCGATCTGCTTCTCGCTACCGACCCTGACTGCGACAGAGTGGGAATAGCTGTGCCCGATCCAAGCGGCGATTATGTGCTGTTCTCGGGAAATGAAGTGGGCGCAATGCTGCTTAAATACATTTGTCAGGAAAGAACCGCTCTTGGCACAATGCCAAAGGATCCTGTTGCTGTAAAGACGATAGTTTCCACGGATATATGCAAGAAGATAGCGGCTGAGTATAGTGTAGAGCTTCGTGAAGTGCTTACGGGCTTCAAGTTCATCGGCGAGCAGATAGGATTCCTTGAGAAAAAGGGCGAGCAGGACAGATATGTTTTCGGATTTGAGGAGAGCTACGGCTACCTTGCAGGCTCTTATGTAAGAGATAAGGACGCTGTTGTCGCTTCGATGCTTATTTGCGAAATGGCTGCTTTCTATCGCACAAAGGGCATAACACTGCTTCAGGCAAGAGATGACCTGTATGCTCAGTATGGCAATTATCTGCATTCTCAGAAGTCGTTCCAGTGCGAAGGCGCAAGCGGAATGGAGAGAATGAAGGAGATAATGACTGACCTGCGCACCAACGTTCCTACCGAGATAGGCGGACTCAAGGTGCTGGCTTTCGGTGACTATATGGCTTCGCAGGAGACCGAGCTGGCAAGCGGCAAAAAGACCGAGATAAAGCTGCCTAAGTCCGATGTTCTCGCATTCAGACTCGAGCAGGGCGCATCTGTTATCCTGCGTCCCTCCGGCACAGAGCCGAAGATCAAGGCTTACTACACCACTATCGGTGAAAAGCGTGAGGACGCTGAAAAGCTGGAGGAAAAGATCGCAGAGGATTTCAAGGCTAAATTGGGTTTCTGATATAAATAATAAAATAAGAGGTAAGAGATTTCGCTCTCTTACCTCTTTTTTGTGCCTGTTCAGTGCGGTTTTCTGCGCTTTTGCCGGCGGTAGCGGTGTCTTTTGCGCAGGCACAAGCTTACAGTATCTCCCATATTTCACACGCTGTTAACGAAAAATTTACCAAAAATCGAATGAATGGTAATAATAGAAAATTTGGACGAAATCAGCTCCAAAAATGTGCAAAATGCTGATTTTGCCGTAAACGTGGTTTTTCGTCAGCATAAACCCTTGACTTTTGCTTTTGGGTGTAATATAATTGTACAATGTATCATAATGGATTTTTGCACCTTTTCTTTCGGTTTTTCGGGTGTGAAAAGGGTGCGATTTTCCGCATCAAAGTTAGTGTTTACGGATTTTTAAGCGCAAATTAACAAAAAATTCACAGCACACGGACGTGATCCGCACAAGATGCAATTATTTTAAGGAGTGATCAAGCCTATGGTGAATGTCAAGGACGTGAAGCTCGGTAAGAATACGAGAAAGAGCTTTGCCAAGATCAATGAGGTCCTGGAAATGCCCAATCTTATCGAGGTGCAGAAGAACTCTTATAAGTGGTTTCTCGAGGAGGGACTCAAGGAGGTTTTCAGCGAAGCATCGACTATCACAGATTATAATGGTAATCTGGAGCTGAGCTTTGTTGGCTACCGCTTTGACGACGAGCCTAAGTATTCCATTGCAGAGTGCAAGGCAAGAGATGCTACGTATGCAATGCCGCTGAGAGTTACTGCAAGACTCAACAATACCGAGACCGGAGAGATCAAGGAGTCTGAGGTCTTTATGGGAGATTTCCCGAAGATGACCGAAAGCGGTACTTTCGTTATCAACGGTGCAGAGAGAGTTATTGTTTCTCAGCTCGTTCGTTCTCCGGGAGTTTATTATGCCTTTGACAAGGACAAGACCGGTAAGGATCTTTTCAAGACCACTGTTATCCCTAACAGAGGTGCGTGGCTGGAATACGAAATGGACTCCAACGACGTTGTTTATGTAAGAATAGATAAGAACAGAAAGATACCTCTTACTACATTCCTGCGTGCTATCGGCGTTACAGGCACCAATGAGGAGATAGAGGAAGAGTACGGCAAGGATGAGCGTATCAGCCAGACTATCATGCAGAAGGATCAGACTGCAAACAGAGAGGAAGCTCTGCTTGAGGTCTACAAAAAGCTGCGTCCGGGCGAGCCTCCTACGGTAGAGTCTGCCGAGAACCACCTGAACAACCTGTTCTTTGACGCTAAGAGATACGATCTTTCAAGATTCGGAAGATATAAGTACAACAAAAAGCTGGGCATAGCTTCAAGACTTGCGGGACACAGACTTTCACAGCCCGTTGTTGACCCGATGACCGGCGAGATACTTGCTGAGGCAGGCGACCTTGTCAGCTTTGATGAGGCTGAAAAGATCGAGGCAGCAGGTGTAAGAGAGGTATATGTAAAGGTCGAGGTCAAGGAATTCATTACAAGCGTTACCGGCGAGACCGAGATAAGACTTGAGGAGCATGAGGTCAAGATCATAGGCAGCAATATGGTCGATATAAATGACTTTGTTGACTGTGATGCCAAGAGCCTTGGTATAAATGAAAAGGTATCCTTCCCCGTACTCAAGCAGATACTTGATGAGTGCGATTCTCAGGACGAGATCATTGAGGCTGTAAAGGCAAAGGCTGATGAGCTTGTTCCTAAGCACATCACTGTTGATGACATCACCGCTACGGTCTCTTATTTCCTTAACCTGTGCGACGGCGTTGGAACAGTTGACGACATTGACCACCTGGGCAACAGAAGAATAAGATCTGTCGGCGAGCTGCTGCAGAACCAGTTCAGGATCGGCTTTACCAGAATGGAAAGAGTCGTTCACGAGAGAATGAATATTCAGTCGCAGGACAGCGAGGTCATCACTCCTGCCGCACTTATAAATATCAAACCGATCACTGCGGCTATCAGAGAGTTCTTCGGTTCTTCACCGCTTTCTCAGTTCATGGATCAGAACAACCCGCTGGCTGAGCTGACTCATAAGAGAAGACTTTCTGCACTCGGTCCCGGCGGTCTTTCAAGAGACAGAGCAGGATTTGAGGTTCGTGACGT
>DFFV01000097.1 GCA_002371625.1 Ruminococcus sp. UBA3767 | reverse complement strand
TTCTGTATAAGTACAGCACCTAAGCTCCGCTGATTTTTTTTTACTTTACAGGATCGCCCTAATGCCGTCAACACGGCTGGGGGTGTAGAAGCTGGAAAGCGACGAGCCAAACAGAATATCCGTCGCACCGACCTTCTTGAAGAAGCTCCTGAGATTAACTGTTGTGTAGCGCATATCAAGCACATATATCTTTTCAAAGCTGCCCACGAAATAAGGCGTGAGCGCATTGCCGTAGCTGTCCTTGATGAGCACGAGCGTGCGCCCGTTTTTAACATCGGTCTTTATCTCGGCAAGGTTAAGGTCTGAGCCGAGGATAGTGCAGTAGCTGTTTGAACCCACGGCACTGTCAAGGAAGAGCTGAGAAGCCGTTCCGTTCTGGAAAGCGCCGTTATAATAGGTCGTAGTGTACTTGTTCTTGGGCTTGTAGTAGGTGTAGGTATCGGGGTAGGTCTTGAACTCTGGATAGTTGCTGTAAGTGTACATTGAACCTGTAAACCTCGTTTTAACGCACTTTTCGTAAGAGGAAAGCGGTGCGTAGGGAACGTTGGCTGCCTTTGCAAATTCCTTTACCGCATAATATGCTGCAAGTGTTGTCCAGTGGTGGTCTGTGCGGTAATAAATGTATTCGTTGGTGTGTGAAGCAAGTGCAGCGTAGGTGTCGATGTTCTTAATGCTCTTGTCAAGCGTTTTGCTCAGGTCAAGTATTGCTTTGTGCTGGTCTGTCGTAACGCCTGTAACGCCCTTTGGAGTATAAAACGCAGAGGAAACAGGTGCGCCCAGCGTGTATACATTTACCTTGTCACCGACTGCCTTTTTAACATCGTTCACCATTGCGGCGAATTTCTGTCCGCAGCTTTCGCTGCCGTAAAAGCCGATAAGACCTCTTATCCTGTCGCCCTTGTTTCTGTCGCAAACGAAAACGCCGTTTACCCAGCTGCCTGATGTGGGAACGGCAGCGTAGTTCGCACTTTTATTGGCAGTGCCGGATTCGTCGTGAGGTGCGGCCGCTGCAGCGGTCGTAGTTGTGGCAGCAGCGGTGGTGGAAGGTGCAGCTGATGAAGCGGAAGAGGTTTGCCCGGTGGTAGTTGCCTTTTCCGATGAATCCGCCTGTGTGCTTTCAGCGGTACTGCTGCTTTCTGCCTGCGAGCTTTCGGTATTACTGCTGCTTTCCGCCTGCGAGCTTTCAGCGGTACTGCTGCTTTCTTCATGCGACGAAACAGATGAGCTGCTTTCGCTTGCGGTTTCTCTTTCTCTTTCGCTGCTGTCATTACCCTGACCGCAGCCTGTGAGCAGTATGGTGATAGCTGCAGCGAGCGCAGCTGCTGATGTTCTTGCTTTCATTCGGGCTTTCCTTTCTTGGATTAAGTGTACATAATATTGTATAGTTGACCTTAGTTGATATTTATTATTATACGGCAATATTTGCTGAATGTCAAGCGTTTTGTGCGCTTGGGAAAGATTGGCGATAACAAAAAAAGTCCGATGCTTTGCTGACAAAACACCGGACGTATTCTTTTAATCCCAGAAGCTCAGCTCGCTGCTGTCAAGCCCGATATCTTCTGCGTGGAAGGCAGGATCTTTTCCTGCCTTTTTTTGTTTTTCATAATCCTTCAGCGCTGCAAACACCTGCCCCGAAAGCATCAGGCAGCAGGGTATATTTATCAGCGTCATAAAGCCCATCGTGATGTCTGCTATCGTCCAGGCAAAATCCATTTTCATAAGTGCGCCAAAGAAGATGACCGCAACGCAGGCAACATAGAAACCTGCCATGAACTTTTTGGAGGGCTGCCTTTTTTTATTAAGGTATATCAGCGCATTGTCAACATAATAAAGGTTGCCAAGCAGCGTTGTGAATGCAAACAGCACCATTGCCACGGTTATGAATATCGGACCTGCGCTGCCGAAAACGGTGGAGATGGAATTCTGCACATACACCGCACCCGAGACCTCCTCGTTATAGGCAGTTCCCGAGCTGAGGCACATGAAAGCGGTCGCTGTGCACAAAAGAATAGTATCTATGTAAACCGACACCGTCTGAACAAGTCCCTGCTTAACCGGGTGCGTGACCTCTGCCGAGGCGGAAGCATTAGGCGCTGAGCCTACACCTGCCTCGTTTGAATACAGACCTCTCTTTATGCCAAGCACCATGCAGCTTCCCGCAAGGCCGCCGAAAATCGAACGGAAATCAAAAGCATCCTTGAAGATGAGTGCAAACATCCCGGGAATGTTGGTGACGTTTGCAAAAATAACTATGAGCGAAATTATAACGTAGGCGATGCCCATAAACGGAACTATCTTTTCGGTAAGGCTGATTATCCTCTTTCCTCCGCCGAGCAGACAGAAGCCTACCGATGCGGCAAGAATGATACCTATTATAATAGGAGTGATATTTTCGTTATAAAAGCTGTACACCGAGAATGTTGATTGTAAATTGAACGAGCAGAGCAAATTGAAGCCGAAAGCATAAGTCGCTATAAGGAAAATGCAGAAGAGGACAGAGATAAGCGGCTTTTTAAGCGCCTGTTCAATATAGTATGCAGGTCCGCCGTAGCAGCTGCCGTCCTTGTTCCTGCGCTTGTAGATCTGCGCAAGTGTACTTTCTATAAAGGCGGACGAAGCACCGATTATACACATCAGCCACATCCAGAAGCACGCTCCCGGACCGCCGAGACATATAGCCGTTGAAACGCCGACGATATTGCCCGTGCCAACTCGTGATGCGGTGGAAACTATAAGCGCCTGAAAGGAGGAGACCTTTGCGCCTTCCTTTGGCTTTTCCATGATAAGCCTGCACGATTCTCTGAGCATACGCAGCTGTACGAAACGTGTGCGTACAGAAAAATACAGTCCGCCTGCTGCGAGTACTATTATAAGAACAGGGTAGTACATCACATCATTCAGCTTGTTCAGGGCATTAACGATATTATCGAACATATTTTTTCTCCATTTTTCATATTCTGCGCAGTGCAGTAAAGTAATTATATCACATTTCAGGGGTTCAAGTCAATGTGAAAGTGCGCTTTGCTGTGCATTGGGTACAAAGCAGCAGTTCTATTTGTTATTACTTTAACATATTTATTAAAGTGTATATTATATGTACATATAACGTGTGCGGAGAATTATATAAACGGAGCATAAAATCATATATTTTAACACTTGAAAGTAATAAAAAATGTATACACGAAAAATCATTTAATTTTATGCATGATGTATATTGACCGAAAAGCTCAAAATGTGTATAATAAATCGGTATGGTAAAACAGCAGCAGGATAAACCGTGCGTGCACAAATGGGTATGCTGCGCAAAAGCGCTTGATTTCGGTGTGATTTGCTTTTGTATGCTGTCCGGGGCAGCCAAGTCGGGTGCAGGGGATAAGCGGCGGCGGTGAGAAAATTCCCGTGAAAGAAAATAAGAATTTTCTGCAAGGAAATGACCGATTTTGAGAGATGTGAATATTATATATATTTTTTAGGTTATTTTGTAATAATTTATACCCAAATTGATTTATCGTTTGTTTATAATTTTAACATTGTGCACAAAATAGCCCTTTATTTTTTTGTACATTTGTTATACGTACTAATTGACAGCCGTGATTATTTGTGATATATTTTAATCATTGAAAATGAAAAAAGTTATAACAAAAATGCCCGTCATGACGAACGGGTAAGGAAAAAGGAGAAGATGTTATGAAAAAGCAAAACAACGCATCCAAAAGAATCGTGGCAGCAGTACTTGCAGTTCTTTCATTCGCAGGTACAGCAAACTATCCGGCAGTAGCTGAACTTTTCCAGCCATCATCTATCACAGCAAGCGCACAGGAAGCTGTAGTTTATGATATGGATACCGGCAGCCAGAAGGAGCAGGTTGCTGTCGAGCAGAACAGCAAGGTCGAGGTTAAGCAGATCCAGAGTGAGTATGTTGCTCCAAAGGCAATAAAAGGTAATTATGATGCACATTCCAAATATAGTTCTTTATCTTTAGATGGAGTAAATCGTTCATCAGCACATATAGTAGACTATGGCAAAGATCCTTTCTACAAGCAGATTACAGATGCTTCTAAATCTGTTGAAGGAAAGGCTAAACGTTATGTTTCTGTTAAGCTTAACAAGGATGTATTAGTGAGTGACTGCGTTCTTTCAGGTATAATTAATTCTAATTCCAACGTAGTAATTGACCTGAACGGAAATAATATAGTTAATTTCAGAGGTCCAGAAAGCAAGGATGAGGCTCCTGTTATCATAAACAAAGGTAAGCTCACTATAATCGACTCATCTGATGAAAAAACAGGAGGTTTCTATGGATTTATTACCACTGTTATAAAGAATGAGGAAGGCGCTGAGCTGAATATACTTGACGGTGTATTTAATAACAATAGAACAAGCGTGATCGAGAACAACGGTACAATAAACATTTTAGGCGGTGACTTCACCGATAATATGATCAAGGGATACGGTCTGATCGTAAATGAGAGCAAGGGTATCGTAAATATCAGCGGTGGTCTTTTCAAGAGAAATACTGCTGATGATGGTACAGTAGTATATGCTAAGGCAGGAAGCCAGGTAAACATCACCGGCGGTAGATTTGACAACAACAAGGCTAACGGAAAGGGCGGCGTTGTTTGCACAGAGGATAAGGCACAGCTTACAGTTAAGGGCGTTGACGTTACGGATAACAGTGCTAAGCTCGGCGGTGCATTCGCAGTATCAGGCAAAACTGAGATCAGCGATTCACACATCATGGGATCAACTGCAGAAATCGGCGGTGCTATCTTCGCAGAAGGCAATGCAGATGTTAGTGCAAAGGGCACTTATTTCTACGGCTGCAAAGCAAACAACGGCGGTGCAGCATTTGTTGATAACGGCAAGTTCGATATGGAAAGCAGCAAGGCACACATGTGCTCAGCTGTTAAGGAAGGCGGTGTTGTTTACACTAAGGGTGCTGCTAACATCAACAACTGTGAGTTTAAATCAAACCTTGCTGAAGCCGGCGGTGTAATTCTTTCTGCAAAGGATGCTGTTGTAAAGATCAGCGGATCTAAGGCATCTGACAATATTGCTAAAGGCTATGGAAGCGTTGCTCTTTTCAATGGTATAGAGGCTGCGCTCAGCGATAATGAGTTCACCGACAACGGCTACTTTAATTACGTTAATTCTTTTGCTGGTGTACGTGGTACAGTTTGTGTTACAAAGGGTTCAAAAGCTACAATTAATAATAACAAGTTCAGCGGCAACAAAGCTGACAGTGGTTCAGCTGTTTACTCTGAGGGCAACCTGGAGATGACCAAGTGTGAGATCGCTAAGAACCAGGCAACGGAAGGAACAATACAAGTAACATCCGACTCTGCTGTTGTTGATGACTGTCAGTTTGTCGATAATTATGCAATTTACGGTTCTGTAGTAAGCGCTTCTGGACAGGAGAACGATGTTACTGTAAAGAACACAACGGCTTCCAATAACACATATAGTAATATATTAGCATCCGGAAAACTCACAATAGACAATGTTAGCATAGATAATAAAAATAGTAAGAGCAGTGCGGTAGAAGTTAACAATGCTGTTTGTGATATCAAGAACAGCTCAATTTCAAACAGCTCCGGTCAGAATGGCGCAGCAGTATCAGCAGTGATGGGTTCAGTGGTAACTATCACAGATACAAAGCTCAACAATAATAAGGCTAAGAATGGTGCAGCTATCAGTGTAGAGCGTTCTCAGGTAACTGTAACAGGCGGCGAGATCAAAGGAAACGTTGCAGAGAACCACGGTGCAGCTATCCTTGCTTATAACAAATCAAAGGTAACAGTTTCCGGCACACAGATCAGCGATAACAAGGCTAATATGGGTGCAATCTATGTAACCGGTGAGTCAACAGCAGATCTTAACAAGGCTGTTATCAGCAAAAACGAGGCTGAAAAGGGTGCAGCTGCCTATGTTGATAATAAATCAGTGTTAACAGCTTCCGGCGTGATCATCAAAGATAATACTGATAAAAATGCAGGAGCTCTGTTCAACGAGGGTACAGCTGAGATAATCGACGGTACATTCACATCTAACACAAGTGTTTTGGGCGGCGGCGCTATCAGAAACAACGGTGTAATGACTATCAAGGGTGAGAGATCCGAGCTCAGCAAAAACGTATCAGATAACGGCGGTTCGATCTATAACGAAGGAAAGCTCAGCGTCATAGATGCTAAGTTCAAATCTAACTCAATTAATATCAACGGTGCTGCTATCTACAATTACTACGGTGAATTGACTGTCAGCGGTGAGAAAACCGAGTTCAGCAACAACACAGCAAAAGGTGGCGCAGCGATCTATAACACAGGAAAGGCAATGATCACGGGCGGTAAGTTCATATCCAACATCGCTCATAACAATGGCGGTGCTATCATCAATCTCCATGGTGAACTGACTATCAGTGGTAAGAACATTTTGTTCAGCGGCAACTCAGCAATTAGCGGCGGTGCGTTATACAGCTGGAACAAGAGTGAAAGAGTTACTGTCAACGGAGCAACATTCACAGATAACAAGGCTGAATATGAAGGCGGTGCTATTGCGTGTGACATTTTTAATTCTGTAAACGGTACATTGCTCAACGTGACCGGCTCAGTATTCAGGAACAACTCAGCACAAAGAGGCGGTGCGATCGACTCCGATGCTGAAATGAATGTTGCTAATACACAGTTCATAGGAAATACTGTTGCTAAGCTGGGCGGTGCTATTTCAACAAGCAATAAGCTCACACTTAAGGCATCAACATTCACAGCCAATGTTGCAGGCTCAGAGTTCACAACCGGTACAAACGGCGGCGCAATATTCAGCACAGGTACCCAAGCTATAACAGATGAGGGTTCTGTATTTACAAGCAACAGATCTAACCTCGGCGGTGCTGTATGTCACTTTGGAGACCCTAAGGGTGCGAGCGATGTGTTTAAGAACACAGTTTTCAAGGATAACATAGCAGAAAACGGCGGTGCAGCTTATACTAAAGCAGGCGTAGATTTCTACAACGCAGATATTTCATTCAACACTGCAAAGCGTGACGCAGGTGCTGTATACCACTTCGGTACACTGGGCATCTACGACGGTACAAGGATCCTTAACAACAGAGCTTTTGCTAACGGCGGTGCAAACGTATTCGGTGAGGGTCTTACAACAACAGCTCCTGTAAAGGTAAAGGGTAAAGTATTCGTATCACAGAACAATGATAAGAACGGCAGCAGCAACGTTAAGCTCAGCGGACATGAGAGCATCCTCGTTCAGGGCGACATAACAGGAAGCGCTATCTGCGTATCATCAGCTGATGACCTGAAGTTCACTGTTGACTATGAGAAGTACATGAAGGATAACGATCCTGCTCAGTTCTTCATTTCAGATGAGGAAGGCGGAAAGATCTCCTACCACGAGTTCGAGGCTTACAAGAACCAGATCATCGGTTCATTCAAGGACGCTAAGCTGACAATAGACAACGCTATCAGCCTCAGAGTATTCATCAACTTCACAAAGGATCTCCCTGCTGATAAGCTGCAGTACGCTTATGTTCTTGTAAAGGGCGCAAGCTACGGCACAAAGGGCGAAGTTGTAAAGGTTGTAAAGGATGAGAACGGAAAGTACTACATTGATCTTCCTCTTGCAGCTAAGTATATGTCAGATCAGATCAATCTTGATCTTTACTACAACGATGTTCTCCAGGCAAGCAAGTCAACTTCTATCCGTGAGTATGCAAACACTATCCTCGGCGATGCTTCCTACAAGGATGCACACGAGCTTGTAAAGGCAATGCTCAACTACGGCAGCAAGGCACAGATCCTGTTCAACCAGAACACAACTGACAGCGCTATGGGCGACAGATTCTACAAGTCTGAGGCAGCTGTTAAGACAGCAGACATTCTCGCTAACGAGCCTAAGTACATCAACTTCGTTAAGCCTGAAAGCATCAAGGGACTGAGCTTTGAAAAGACAACTCTTGAGCTTGAGTCTGAGATCAAGCAGAGACAGTACTTCACACTTGCGGAAGGCGCAAAGATCAGCGATTACACATTCTACATCAACAATCAGGTAGTTAAGCCTATCGCTAACGGCAAGAACACATACTACATCGTAACAGGTGAAACAAGACTTTGTGATCTTGCAAAGGCAGTTGATTTCAAGGTTGTATGCAACAAGGCAGCAGGCGTGATGAGCTTCAGCTGCAGCCCTATGGATTACATCGCTAATGCTATCAAGAACGGTGATTCCAAGGACGTTAAGACACAGAATAAGATTGATACCTGCCGTGCACTCTTCTGGTACTACAATGAGCTTGTTTCCTTCAACGGCGGAAGCATTGCAGGAAAGACAGCAGATATCTGATAAACCAAAAAGATTTGCCATTACCAACTCCTCCTTAATGGAGGAGTTGGTTTTTTTATTGGAATTGCTATTGACAAATGGATATGTATGTGATATAATATGTAGGATGATTTAAGCAGATAATTGATGGAGGGTGAATGATCATGCAGAATTATGAGAATGCAGAAATTAAGATAATAACTTTTGATACTAAGGATGTTATTACTTCTAGTCTTTGTCCTAATGAGATGGATTAAGCGGCATATTTTTATTTGAACATCGGGTCCTGTGCTTTATGGCACAGGGCTTTTTTTGTGCCTTTTTAAAGATCATAAATAAAGTATGCTGCATCTGTGCATGAATGCAGCGTTTTATTTGTGCACAAATCAGGTTGCGTCCGATTGGTGAAAATGTCGAAATATCAGCTGCGTTGTTGACTAACTTTCGTGGAAAGTGTATAATTGGATATAATAGTAATTAAACTAAGAAAAAGCAGGGAGGATAATAATGAAAAGCTCGTTCAAAAAGCTGAAAGCAGGTCTTTTGTGTGCTGCGGTGCTTATTGGCTGCACGGCTCTGCTGCCTGCATCGGCAGATATATCACAAAGCGAAACATCGGTAACTGCTCAGGCGGTCAATACCGTAGTTTATGACGGCGACAAAATGAGCACGTTTTCTTCAAGAACGCCGGAAAGCGTTGCTAAAAAGTATACCGATGCATATTATGCGGGAGCTTCTTATGTAAACTCGGACAGCTCGACCTACTACTCAACGCCTGCATCGACAGAATCACCATATAATCAGGGCGTGCTTTCAAAGGATACGCTCAAATGTATGCAGGAAATGACTAACTTTTACAGGTGGCTCGTGGGCAATGAGCCGCTTGTTGTTGAGTGTACGCAGAACGATTCTTTGCAGTGCCAGGCGCTTGACAGGAATTTTGAATTCAACCATAAAATCAGCCAGAGCAGCAAGCCTGAGGATATGCCCGATGAGTTGTGGCAAAAAGGCTATGCCTGCCAGCATAACATTCTTGCCTGGGGGTATACCCCATTGGATTCGATAACGGGCTGGATGAATGAGGGCTATTATCTTTCGTCGAAAAAGTGGGATACTCTGGGACACAGATATGCGCTGATCTCGCCCGATAATCTTGATGTGCAGTTCGGTTACTGCGGAACGATAGGTATAGGAAAGTATAACTATTATACAAAGGCATCGTCATATCAGCCTTTCTATGCTTTCCCGTCCCCGGGCTATGTACCCGCCGACTGCATAAGTCCGACGTATTCCGCTTGGTCGGTCGACTTTGATACCAGCAAGATTAAAGTGACCGATACCTCCGCCGTTAAGGTCACCGTTACCAACCTTTCGACCAAAACAAGCTACGAGTGTACGAGCAGTAATGATAAAGCATCTGTCTCCTCAAGCTCAATAGCCTTTGTCCAGCCGTCCGAGTACGATAAATCGACCTATAATTATACCGACAGCTTTAAAGTCGTTATCACAGGTCTTACCGATGTCGCAACAGGCAATCCTGCACAGGTGCAGTATACAGTAAAGTTCTTCGACCTCAAGGATCACGCTCAGGGCAGGATAACGAGTGCCGGCTTTGATTATAAAAAGGTACTGTTCTATAACGGCTACTATACCGATACCGAAAGCCTTAAAAAGCTCGGCGCACTTTTGCCTACAACGGTAACTGTCACTAACGAGTTCGGCAACAAGGTGCAGGTGAAAGCAAAAGGCAAGTGGACGCTTGACGAAGCTAACAAGTGCTGGTATAACAGCGTTGATCCTTCGGCAGTTCCAAGCAAATTCGTTGATACAAACGGGCTTTTGAAAAAGCTGACTATCGGATACGAGAGCACCGATGACAGCTATGATGTATATAATACGCTGAGCATCTACCCCTCGGATACCACCTGCGGAAATAATGTCAGGTTTTCTATACACCGTACTCTCACCACTTACAGAACAACGCTCCTCGGGCTTATAGCCAAGGACAGCAGCGGAAATTATTACTGCAAAAAGTCCTACGATTCGCTCACCTCGCCCGAGTTTGACAGTGAGGGCAGCGGCACATACCATTATTATAATATAAAAGCGACCGAGGCGGACAGCGGTGAATACATTTCGCTTTACTATTATTCGGGCGGCTCGTGGGATACTGCTTATGCCTGCAATATTCCCAGAACGCTGACGGTCAGTCACAATTATGAGCTGTTTTCGACCAAGGAACCGACCTGTACAGAGGCAGGCTCCAAAACCTACAAATGCAGCGGCTGCGGCAAGAAAAAGACCGAAACTATCAAGGCAACAGGGCATTCGTGGAAATCCCCGACTTACACTTGGTCATCGGACGGAAAGACCTGCACAGCTAAAAGAGTCTGCGCTAATGATTCGGCGCACGTTGAGAGCGAAAGCGCAGCGATAGCTTCCAAGGTGAAGACCCCTGCGACCTGCGCAGTAAAGGGAACTACCACCTACACGGCAACGTTCAAGAACACAGCGTTCAAAACGCAGACAAAGAACGTTCAGGACATCGCACTTGTGGCTCACACCTGGGGCAGCTGGACTACCACCAAGGCAGCGACCTGCTCTGCAAAGGGCACGAAAACAAGAACTTGCTCGGTCTGCAAAAAGGTCGCCACTGCGGACATTGCGATAAACGCAAACGCTCACAGCTGGCAGGCACCTACTTACACTTGGTCATCGGACGGAAAGAACTGCACAGCAAAAAGAGTATGCGCACATGATTCGGCGCACGTTGAGAGCGAAAGCGCAGTGATAGCTTCCAAGGTGAAGACCCCTGCGACCTGTGCGGTAAAGGGAACTACCACCTATACGGCAACGTTCAAGAACACGGCGTTCAAAACGCAGACAAAGGACGTTCAGGACATCGCACTTGTGGCTCACACCTGGGGCAGCTGGACTACCACCAAGGCAGCGACCTGCTCTGCAAAGGGCACAAAAACAAGAACTTGCTCGGTCTGCAAAAAGGTCGCCACAGCGGACATTGCGATAAACGCAAACGCTCACAGCTGGCAAGCACCTACTTACAGCTGGTCATCAGACGGAAAGACCTGCACAGCTAAAAGAGTATGCGCTAATGATTCGGCGCACGTTGAGAGCGAAAGCGCAGCGATAGCTTCCAAGGTGAAGACCCCTGCGACCTGCGCAGTAAAGGGAACTACCACCTACACGGCAACGTTCAAGAACACAGCGTTCAAAACGCAGACCAAGGACGTTCAGGACATCGCACTTGTGGCTCACACATGGGGCAGCTGGACTACCACCAAGGCAGCTACCTGCTCCGCAAAGGGCACAAAACAAAGAACTTGCTCGGTCTGCAAAAAGGTAGCCACAGCGGACATTGCGATAAATGCAAACGCTCACAGCTGGCAATCCCCGACTTACAGCTGGTCGGCGGACGGAAAGAACTGCACAGCTAAAAGAGTATGCGCACATGATTCGGCGCACGTTGAGACGGAAAGCGCAGCGATAGCTTCCAAGGTTAAGACCCCTGCGACCTGTGCAGTAAAGGGAACTACGACCTACACGGCAACGTTCAAGAACACTGCGTTCAAAACGCAGACCAAGAACGTTCAGGACATAGCTCTCGTGGCTCACACCTGGGGCAGCTGGAAGAAAACCGGCTTTGACGTTTCAGCAGGCACAAGGCTTGAGAGCCGCAGCTGTAAAGTCTGCAAAAAGACTGAAAACAGGAGTATAGAAAATGGCGTTGTTCGTCTTGCCGGCAAGGGCAGATACGAAACTGCGGTCGAGATATCCAGGGCGAGCGGCACAAAGGGCGATACCGTTGTGCTGGCTTACAGCATGAACTACGCCGATGCGCTTGCAGGCGTTCCTCTTGCGCATAAGCTTGGCGCTCCGATACTCCTTAACGATACCAAAACGCTCGATAAGGCAACTCTTGCGGAGATAAAACGCATTGGTGCCAAAAACGTGATAATTCTTGGCGGTGAGGGTGCGATAAGCAAGGAAGTGGAAAATGCACTTGCGAAAGAAGACCTGACAACAAGGCGTATCGCAGGCAGCACTCGTTTTTCAACAGCAACAGCGATCGCTGAGCAGCTCAACAGTGCTCCGCAGGAAGTGTTCTTCGTTTACGGCTTCAATTACGCCGATGCACTTTCTGTCAGCACGGTCGCAGCGGTCAAGGGCGCACCGATAATCTATCTGTCAACGAGCGGTGAGCTCGACCACGACACAGCGGATTATCTTGCCAAGATAAAGGGCAGGGTGAAAAATGCTTATGTTATCGGTGGCGAAGGAGTTATCTCGGACGATATGATGAACAAAGCCGCAAAGGCGCTGGGGCTAAAATCTGCTGCTCGTGTTGCAGGCAAGGACAGGTACCTTACCTGTGTTGAGGTCAACAAAGCGTTCGCCGAAACTCTGACGGGCAAGGCAGTTTGCATCGCAACGGGACTTGCGTTCCCCGATGCGCTTGCAGGAGGAGTTTTTGCAGCAGGCAAAAAAGCTCCGCTGTTCCTTGCGGATAATTCACTCAGCAGCGCTCAGGCAGAATACTTGAAGTCAAAAGATCCCGACAACATATATGTGTTCGGCGGAACGGGCGCAGTGCCCGACAGCCTTGTAAATACGGTGGCTAAGGCTTGCGTGTAAGCTGCGGAAATTAAAGAATCACGGGGAGAGAATACTGAAAAGTACTTTCTCCCTGTTTTGCTGAGCATCATTTTAAGCCAAAAGTATGGCTTTCATATAGTTAAAACCTACAAATCCCGGTCACCGCCTGCGTGAATATTAGATGAAATTATAATAAAACGGTTGAAATAATAAACGGAATGTGCTATACTTATTAGGTAGAATTATTTTGAGCGTGAGGAGATGGTGCCGTGCTGAGATTTCTGGGCAGAGGTTCTGCCTTTCATACCAATAACAACTGCGCATTTTTTGTTTCGCAGGGCACTCTTGTCCTGCTTGACTGCCCGTCCTCAGCGCTCAACAGGATACGCCATATCGGCATAGATGAGCTTGCAGGAACAAAAGCGCAGGGCGTAAAAGTCTTTGTTACGCACACCCATGCCGATCACATCGGCGGCATAGGCAGCCTGATACACTACTGCTACTATATTATCCATATCCCTGTTGAGATAGTCGTTCCAAGTGCCGAGTTAGCAAAGGATATAAGCTATCTTACCGAAAGACTTGACGGCTGCTGCGAAAAGGGATATAAAATAATAACTGCTGATAAGCTCAATGCCGACTTTACCGCAAAAGCGATACCTACCTCGCATACACCCGAGCTTGAGGGAAGGTGCTTTGGCTGGTGCCTTGAGATAAACGGCAGGAGAGTGGTCTACACAGGCGATACCAATACGCTTGGACCGTATATGGAATATCTTGAAAAGGATACGCTGTTTTATTCTGAGATCGCACTGCATGATGCAGGGGTGCACATCAGCTTTGAGGAGTTTGAAAAGCGAAGTGATGAGATCAAAGGCAGAGGCACAAAGGTGTTCCTGATGCACCTTGACGATGAACAAGCAGCAGGCGAAGAAGCTGAAAAGCTGGGTGTACAGCTTGCTCCGCTGTACTGATTTCGTTTCTATTATCATAATCATGAACGGGAGGTTACAACAATGGATGAGCAAAACGAGATGCTTAATGAGATCTACGAAATAGGAGAAAAACTTTACAAAACAATGGGCACAACAGAAGACGGCGGACATAAGGACGCATTTGAGCTTCTTACAGAGCTGGGCAGAACACTTGTCGGCGCTGACAGAGCGAGCTTCTGGAAATGGGATAAGGAAAACCACGAGCTGTGGACAACTTCCGCTACAAAGATAGACAGGATAGTTATTCCCGAGAATGCAGGCCTGGTAGGAAAGGCGCTGAAGGAAAAGAGAGTTATCGTTACCAATGAGCCTTACAGCGATCCTGACTTCAATGCAGATGTCGATAAGAAAACAGGCTATATCACCTTTTCTGTGCTGGTAATGCCTGTTGCTGATATCAACGGCGAGTATATCGGAGCTTTCCAGATCATCAATAAGATAGGCGAAAACGGATTTGATGAGGTCGAGGACGTTAAAAAGCTGTCGCTTGCAGCATTTATCTGCGGCATCACACTTGAATCGGAAACATTCTATGAGGACTCTCAGATCGATTCGCTCACAGGCATCAAAAACCGTAAGGGACTTATACATGACTTTATGCATAAGTATGCCGAGTATCTCCAGCCGGGAATGATTAGCCCGTTCGCAGTTTTCCTGTGCGATATAGACAAGTGCAAGAAGATAAACGATAATTACGGCCATCAGGCAGGTGACGAGATAGTCAAGAACGTTGCGGCTATCCTTGCACAGCATTGCCGTACCAACGATTCGGTTTACCGCTGGGACAGCGACGAGTTTATTATGGTAATGCCGGCTACCGAGCTTGAGGAATGTAAGAAGATAGCTGATGAGATAAGAGAGGATATTATGAACAGCCCTGTTAAAGTCAGCGTGCTGCCTATCAAGTCAACTGCGAGCTTCGGCTGCATTCTGTATGACCGCAAAAAGACTATCGAGGAAAATGTCAGCCTTGCTGATGATAAGCTGTTCACCGCAAAGGATAACGGCAGAAACCAGGTATGTATATAATAATGTATAATATGAACTCCCGCGGCAATGCGCTGCGGGAGTTTTTTGTGCTGCTTTTGTCTTGTTGACAGGCAGGCTGTGGTGTGTTAAAATAGAAGCGTTATTTGTTTTATGGAAGTGATGATATGACAGCGGTAAAGAAAAACGCACTGATCTTTCTTGGTGCGTTCGTGTGCTGTTTTTTGTGGGGAAGTGCTTTCCCCGGGATAAAGCTGGGCTACGATTACTGGGGCATTTCCTCAAGCGATACCTGGCAGATGATACGCTTTGCAGGGATAAGGTTTTTTCTCGCAGGCGTGCTGGTGATAGCTTTTGCGGCAGCCCTGCGGCGAAAGCTGCCTGTGCCCCAAAAAACGGAGTGTAAAAAAATAATGCTGCTCAGCCTCTTTCAGACGATAGGGCAGTATGTGTTTTTCTATGTCGGGCTTGCTCATACAACAGGCGTGAACTCGGCGGTAGTCGATTCGCTCACAGCTTTTTTTGCAATAATCATCGCAAGCATTTTTGTCAAAATGGAAAAGCTGACCTCACGCAAAATACTCGGCTGCCTGCTGGGACTACTCGGAGTGGTGATAATAAACATCACCTCCGCAGGCTTCTCGTTCAGACCTCTCGGGGACGGGCTTGTGGCTCTTTCCGCACTTTGCTACGGCGTATCCTCGGTGATGATAAAATCATTCTCGTCAAAGCATGATACAGTGCTTTTCAGCGGCTATCAGTTTATGTTCGGCGGCGTGGTGATGACGCTTATCGGACAGCTTGGCATAATGCTTTCGGGCGAGAGCGCTGACGGTGAGATGCAGGCAGGCAAGGCAGCTGCGATACTTATTTACCTTGCCCTTGTTTCAAGCGTTGCCTACACCCTCTGGGGAATACTGCTCAAAAGCAGCGATGTCTCAAAGATCTCGGTGTTTGGCTTTATGAACCCCGTTATCGGCGTCATCCTCTCGGCGCTTTTGCTCGGCGAAGCTCAGCAGCTCGGCTTGAAGCACGCCGCAGCGCTTGTGCTTATAACCGCAGGCATAATCGTTGTCAATACCGATAAAAGCAGCGTTTCTTCTGATTGATAGTTTAAAGCTCCCTTGCAAAAAGCAGGGGAGCTTTGCTTTGTGCAAAGTATATATATGAAAAAGCGAAATTTCGGCGTTTTTGGTATGGAGCAAGTTGTATTTGTGTGGTATAATTTATGTGAAGTATTTATTTATGGGAGGTCCGCATAATGAGAAAAAAACTCGTCGCAGCAGCGGCTTCGCTGGCTATGCTGTTCAGCTGTGCCTGTGCACTTCCGCAAGGCGCATTCACGAATATCGCTCCTGCATCTATCACCGCACAGGCTGCAACGGCTGTCAAGCTGGATAAAAGTGCTTTTTCTTCGTTCAGCGCAACCAATTACGGTTTTGCAGTTTACGGCAATGATAAAAACAACGGCGTTTATACCGTCAACGATTCAAAGCTGTTCTTTATCACATCGGCAGGCGCAGTTTCGCAGGTCTATGATTTCAAGAAAAGCAGCAGCGATAGTATCACAAATTCATACCTCTGCGGCAGCAAGCTGTATCTTCTGGGTAATCATTACGAAAGCTCAAAGGGCTATGTTTACAGGGTGTTCACGTTTGACCTTGACAGCAAAAAGCTGCTGAAAACGCTTGATGTTGCAATAAGCGCAAATGCAGTCGCAGCCGATACCAAGGGTAATATTTTCCTTGCTGATTCTTCAAAGATATATCTTCTCAATTCCTCGGGAACTAAGCTCAGCGAGGTGGAAACGGGCAGTAACAGGGTCTACCGCTTTGCAGGATATGACGAAACAAGCGGCAATCTCTATTTTGAGGGCTACTTCAACTACATTTACTGGGGCTACGACCACGACACCAACTCGGTGTTTGCAGCAAACGTAAAAAACAATAAGCTCACCTTTACTTCAAAAGCTATCGACTCGCTTTTCCAGAAATACTTTTATGACCACAACAATGGCTGCGAGCTTATCGGCGGAAAGTACCTTGCATATTCCTGCCGCTTCATGTCCAGCAAGGTCGGGTTCATCGACTCAAATACCTTTGACCTTACCGCATCAAGTGCGCCTTATATTTTAGGCGTTGCAAGAAGCGAGCTTGAAAGCGATAAGTCGGGCAAGGATAATTACAGCTGCGGAATAAGAACGCTGTATAACAGCGATAGCGATTCATTTATTATCTATACAGGCGCAAACAATATCACCGAGTTTGATAAAAAAGGTGCACAGAACGTTTCCTACACAACTAAGAACCACGTCTTTTCCCTTAGTAAAGCGGGCAGCAATGTCTTTGCGATAGAGCTTGACGATAACGGTGATTACTATCTTGAAACTATCAACTGGAAACGTTCAACAACGCTGAGCATAACCTCGTCCGCATCATCTGTCGCAGTCGGCAAAACTCTCAAACTGACACCAAAGTCAAACGGCGGACTGAATGAGGGCTTTAGCTGGTCAAGCAGTGATACAAAGGTCGCAACAGTTTCTCAGGACGGAAAGCTCTACGCAACAGGCAAGGGAACGGTAACTATCACCGTTTCCACAAGCACAGGGCTGAAAGCGACTAAAAAGCTCACCGTTACCGATAACAGCGCACTTGTTTCGCCCGTGACCGAGGTAGACTCCAAGGGCGCTTCAAGCACAAACGCTTCACGCAATGACTATACCGTGTGGTCAAAGGTGAATAATTCCTATATCTGCGAGGACTCCTCGAAGAATATATGGCGTGCCGAGTATATCGGCGGTAAAATTATCGCTGAAAAATATTCGGCAGGTGCAGCCTCACTTCTCAAAAGCTACACTGTCACTCCCGAGCTTTCGCTTTTCGGAGGTGTGTATTTCAGCACCGATTACAACTACGTTGTCACGGGGCAGAAAAATGCTTCATACAGCGATTCTGCCGAGGTGCTGAGAGTAACACGCTATACAAAGGACTGGAAAAAGAAAGACCATGTCAGCGTAAAGGGCGCAAATACATTTACTCCGTTTGATGCAGGCTCGTGCAGATTTACCGAGATCGGCGGAAAGATATATATCCACACCTGTCACACAATGTACGCCGACAGCGACGGGCTGAATCACCAGGCGAACATGACCTATATTCTTGATAAGGCAACAATGAAAATTACCGATTCTCAGTACAGCGTCGATAATCTCACATCGGGTTATGTCAGCCATTCGTTTGACCAGTTCGTTCTGAATGACGGCAAGTATGTATACCGTGTTGACCACGCAGAAGGCAGCAAGATGTATATGAACAACCGTCCGCTTTCAACGCAGGGAATTACTATCACACGAATGAAAAACGGCGACAGCCTTACAAATGTTGCGGTCACTGTCCCGCTTGAAACCAACGGCACATCAAACTATACAGGCATAGCTCTGGGCGGCGCTGAGCTTTCAAAGGAGAGCTGCCTGATCGGCTATGTCAAGGACCTGAATACCTCATCTGCCGTGAGAGATGTTTACCTGAGCGTTACGGATAAACTGTTCAATAAAACAAGCCAGGTAAAGCTGACCGGGTTTACTGCATCTTCAAATGTGCGTGCAGGCACACCGCATATTGTAAAAGTATCAGATTATCTGTTTGCAGTGATGTGGGAGGAAAAGGATGCTTCCAATAAATATACCGTGAAAATGCAGCTCGTTGACGGTATGGGAAATAAGTGCTCTGCTGTGGGCAGCCTTAAAGCAAGGCTTTCCGACTGCCAGCCGATAATGTGTTCAGACGGCTGCATCAGGTGGTATGCTACTGCCTCGGGCGCACCTAAATTCTATGCTGTACAGCCGTTTGAGGTAACAGACCTGCATACTCACAACTATGTTGTAAAATCGTCCGTTGCAGCGACCTGCACGACAGACGGAAGCACCACAAAGACCTGCAGCGTGTGCGGAAAAACGGTTACCGAAACTATCAAAGCAAAGGGCCATTCGTGGAACTCGCCGACTTATACATGGTCAGGCGATATGAAGACCTGCACTGCAAAACGTGTTTGCAAAAATGAAAAGTCGCATACCCAGACCGAAAAGGTCACCGTTACAAGCAAGGTAAAAACTGCTGCGACCTGCGCAGTCAAGGGCACTACCACATACACGGCAGTGTTTAAGAATACAGCGTTCAAAACTCAGACGAAGGACGTTCAGGATATTGCGCTCACTGCACATAAATGGGGAAGCTGGGCAAGAGCAGGCTTTGATATTGCAAAGGGCACAAGGCTCGAAAGCCGCACCTGTTCAGTCTGCAAAAAGACCGAAACACGCAGCTATGCAAATTCGTTCGTCCGCATTTCCGGTGCGGGAAGATACGATACTGCTGTGCAGATCTCAAAGAAAGCATATCCCGACGGAACAGGTACTGTCGTTCTCGCTTACGGCTTGAACTACGCAGATGCGCTTGCAGGTGTTCCGCTTGCTCAAAAGCTGAAAGCACCGATATTGCTGACAGATACCAAAACTATCGACAAGTCGACTCTTGCCGAGATAAAACGCCTTGGCGCAAAGAAAGTTGTAATTCTCGGCGGCGAGGGTGCTATCGGTAAAGAGGTTGTAGCTGCGCTTGTAAATAACGGCATAAAAGCAGAAAACATCGAGCGCATAGCAGGAAATACACGTTTTGGCACAGCAACTGCGATAGCAAAGCAGCTTAAAGCTAAGCCGACCGAGGTGTTCTTCGTATACGGTCTTAATTACGCAGATGCGCTTTCGGTAAGCACCGTTGCAGCCGTTAAGGGAGCGCCGATAATCTACCTTACTACAAATGGCGAGCTTGACAGCGACACCAAAGCATACCTTGAAGAGCTCAAGGCTAAAAAATGCGTTAAAAACGCTTATGTGATCGGCGGAGACGGTGTTATCTCGGACGATATGATGAACAAAGCAGCAAATGCACTGGGAATAAAATCCGCAGTACGCATTTTTGGCGCTGACAGGTTTGCTACCTGCACAGCGGTCAATCAAAAGTTCGCAAGCGTTCTTACGGGCGATATGATCTGCGCTGCAACGGGAATGGATTTCCCCGATGCACTCGCAGGCGGAGTTTATGCAGCAAAAAATAAAGCTCCGCTGTTCCTTATAAACAGCAAGGCTGCAAAGCCGGATCTGAATGCTGCGCAGCTGAAATACCTTAAAGCTAAAAAACCGAATAAGATCACAGTTTTCGGCGGCACAGGCGCAGTTTCCGATGCGTACGCTGCGGAAATCGCTAAGAATTCTTACTGATACTCAAAAGCTCCCTTGCAAAAAAGCAGGGGAGCTTTGTTGTGAATGTGCGCATTTTTTCAACTGTCCAAAAAAATTCCCCTCAAATCTTTTCGTGTGTGCTATAATAGTAAATGGTAATAGGAACAAGCGTAAGAATTATAAAACGTCTGAAGATCAGGGAGCATAGGATCAGCCGTGCCATTTAAGTGGTGCACGTTTTACTTCAATGTAATAAGATAATTAAACTTTGTGATATTGCACAATTTTTATGTTACAAAAGTGGACATAAATGTGCTGTATTGACAAATTAGACAAACGGTGCTATAATTGTATGAAATCAATAGCGTTGGTGGGTGGTGGCAACAGATGGAAAATATAGCTCATAAGACTGAGGATGGACGTGAACAGAGTATAAATCAACACATGGAGAATACTTCTGAGCTTGCGTATATGTTTGCGGTGGAAGCATTTAAACCTTATGCGGAGTTTATCGGAAAGATCCATGATATCGGAAAGTATGCCGAGGATTTTCAAAAACGCATAAGAGGGAGTAATATCCGATTTGAACACGCTGTCTGTGGGGCGATAGAGCTTGAAAAGCTAAACTGTGACAGAATGACGAAAATAATTATCCCAATGTTGGAATACTGCATAGCAGGGCATCATACAGGGCTTGCGGACGGTGGTTCAAGTGGCAGTGATGAAAATTCCCCCGAATTGCAGGGGAGGCTAAAGCGAGCAAAGTTTTATTCCGGCAGTGCTGATTATTCTGCGTATAAAAATGAGGTAGAGATAGAACCACCGGCTCCGAATACACTTATCAGTATGCTGATGGAAGGCATAGCAAAAGATGATATGCGTGAATTAGTGGAACGATATGCGTTCTTTACAAGGTATTTATTCTCTTGTCTGACAGACGCTGATTATATTGATACTGAAAGATTTTTTCTGCCTAAGACCGACAGAGAATTGAAAGCTGATATAGATGGTGTAATAAACTCTGTAGATAATGAACTTAAAAAACTTAGTGATAATTCAGATACCGAACTGCAAAAAGCCCGTAGAAGATACCTTGAACAGTCTTTGAGAAACAGTGCGACAGATGATAATATCTATCTGCTTGATATGCCCACAGGCAGCGGAAAAACCCTGTGCAGTCTGAAAACGGCACTTGATATGTTGAAACGTTCTGACGGCAGGCTCAGGAGGATTATTTACGTTATACCATATACCAGCATAATCGAACAGACTGCTGATGAGTTCGGCAGGCTTTTCGGAGAATATGCGGATATTTTGCAGCACCACTCAAATTATTATTACGATGATAATGGTGAAGAATATAGCACAGAGAAGAAATTACAGCTTGCCTGTGAGAATTGGGATTCACCTTTTGTGATAACAACAAGCGTTCAGTTTTTTCAATCGCTGTACCATTATAAAGGCTCAAAACTTCGCAAGCTGCACAATATGGCGGAGTCGGTAATAGTTTTTGACGAGGTGCATCTTCTGCCGATGGAACTCCTTCAGCCTTGTTTAAGAGGCGTCGGTTATATCACGAAGTATCTTGGAAGTAAAGCGATATTACTTTCGGCAACTATGCCCGATCATTCAAAGCTGTTTGATGAGTATCTGCCAACCAGCAGTTACAGGAATCTTATTACGGATAAAGGTGATGACAGATTTTTTAAAAAATGCGATTATACATACTTGGGAGATACGGACATTGAGTACATAGTTTGCAAAGCATTGGAGTACAACAATTCACTTATAGTAGTTAACAGCCGTAAGACTGCAAGAGATATCTTTTCACTTCTGAGCGGTAATAAATATCATCTATCTACTTACATGACACCTGCTGACAGGTCTGCGACAATAGGACGTATAAGGGCTGACCTGAAAAACGGTGTTCAACTGACAGTCGTATCTACCTCGCTTATAGAAGCGGGTGTTGATCTGGATTTTGAATCAGTGTTCAGGCAGCTTGCAGGGCTTGACAGCATTTTGCAGTCAGGCGGACGGTGCAACCGTGAAGGAAGGCGTGAAAAGGCGGATGTTTTTATTTTCAAAACAGATGAAAAATCACATGGGGAACTATCTTTAAGGACTGAGATAACGGAAAATCTGTTGAGTGAATATGAGGATATATCATCGACTGAATGTATCAGAGAATACTATAACAGGCTTTTTTATAACAGGAAAAGCATAATAGATAAGAATTCAATTGCCGACACAGAATACTATTGCGGCGGTGGAATGAACGAGATCGCATTCAGGAAATATGCCGAACATTTTGAGTTCATCAAGGATGATACGGTGGCAGTAGTTATAGACAACTGCTCTGATACTCATGAGCTTCTTGATAGCTTTTGTGATGATCCCAGGATAGTTCGGCGTAAACTGCAAAGGTATTCAGTGGCACTGAAATATTTCAATGAGTTTGTGCCTATGCTGGAAACAGGCAGGTTAGAGGAACGGTACAAAGGTTTGTATGTGCTGGCGGATAGAGAAGATTACAGCTGCAAAACAGGATTGATGATAAACAGGATAAATGATTACATTGGATAAACAAGATGGGCGGTCGTGTAATGACCGCCCAGTATACCTTGTAACAAAATAAAAGTATTTCAACTCACTGCTTTCGCAGACAATTCATTATATCATATTCAGCACAACAAATCAAGTGCTGGCAAATATGAATAATTTTACAATCTGATTTTTGTGAAAAAAGACTATTGATTTTTATGTAACAATCTATTATCATATATACAAGCTTTAATAAAATTAAAGTAAGTTGTGATTTAAAGAGAGGTGGTAAACAATGGGCTATGGTTTCAAAATAATTGTTCAAGCAGACTATGCTCTTTTTACAAGACCTGAAATGAAGGTGGAAAGGGTCAGCTA
>DFFV01000064.1 GCA_002371625.1 Ruminococcus sp. UBA3767 | reverse complement strand
TCTCGTTTTCCTCCTTTTTTGATTTGTATTTATTCCGTTATCCTCTTGCTACAATGAGAAAGAATATATCCTCCGGTGTGATCGGCTCCCACATATTGCTTATCTCCTTTCGTAATAGTTTTTATCTTTCTTTTGTTTTTATTATTTTCTGTTTGTCCGTTTCTCTTGTTCTGTATGTATAATACCACGTTGCTGCGCCGTTTTCAATAGATAGTTCTCACCTTTTTTGTAGTATAAACTACACCGCAGAGTAAATGTGTTGCATAAGCTACAAACGGCCTGAAAATTGTCAGAAAAAAATCCCCGCAGCGATAGTTTCGCCACGGGAGATAGCTGTTTTATGATTATCTTTTGCTCTTATTTAATTGCCGCAAATCCGTTTTCAAGGTCTGCAATTATGTCGTCGATATGCTCTGTGCCGATGGACAGCCTGATAGTGTTCTGATTGATGCCTGCTGCTGTCAGCTCGCTTTCGGAAAGCTGCGAATGTGTGGTAGATGCAGGGTGTATCACCAGCGACTTAACATCGGCTACGTTTGCAAGCAGCGAGAATATTTTAAGTGCGTCGATGAACTTCCACGCTTCCTCCTTGCCGCCCTTGATATCAAAAGTGAATATCGAGCCGCCGCCGTTTTTGAAATACCTGTTATAAAGCTCGTGCTGCGGATGATCCGGCAGCGACGGGTGGTTGACCTTTTCTACCAGCGGATTTGCCGAGAGATATTCAACGACCTTCTTTGTATTTTCTGCGTGGCGTTCAAGACGCAGCGAAAGCGTTTCAATTCCCTGGAGCAGCAGGAATGCGTTGAACGGCGAGATCGTCGCACCCGTATCTCTCAGAAGGATCGCCCTGATATAAGTAACAAAAGCAGCCGGACCTGCCGCTGCGGTGAACGATACACCGTGATAGCTCGGGTTCGGTGCAGCGATGCCCGGGAATTTCTCAGGTGTCCAGCTGAACTTGCCCGAGTCAACTATAACTCCGCCAAGTGTTGTTCCGTGACCGCCGAGGAATTTTGTCGCAGAGTGTACAACTATGTCTGCGCCGTGCTCGATAGGTCTTATAAGGAACGGTGTGCCGAACGTGTTGTCGATAACGAGCGGAATGTTATGCTCGTGTGCAATCTTGCTCAGCGCCTCTATATCGGGGATATCACTGTTCGGGTTGCCCAGCGTTTCAATGAATATCGCCTTTGTTTCCGGCTTTATAGCTGCCCTGACCTCATCAAGCGCATGGATATCGACAAATGTCGTGTCGATGCCGTAAAGCGGAAGTGTGTGCGCAAGCAGGTTGAAGCTGCCGCCGTAGATAGTCTTTTGCGCAACGATATGCTCACCCTTGCCAGCAAGCGCCTGTATAGCGTATGTTATCGCAGCTGCGCCCGATGCTACCGCAAGTGCTGCAACTCCGCCCTCAAGTGCGGCAACTCTTTTTTCAAGAACGTCCTGAGTTGAGTTGGTGAGCCTGCCGTAGATGTTTCCTGCGTCCGTCAGCCCGAAGCGTGCCGCTGCGTGCTCTGAGTTGTGGAAAACATAAGATGTTGTCTGATAAATAGGGACTGCTCTTGAATCTGTTGCAGGGTCTGCCTGCTCCTGTCCGACGTGAAGCTGTAATGTTTCAAATTTATAGTTGCTCATAATTATTTACTCCTTTAAATATAGTGTTATTCTTATCCTTTCAGCTCTTACCTGTCAAACGCATTCGTCCGAAGCGGTAATTGCTGCGGATAAGCACTGTGAACAGCTTTGTCATTTTTCAGCACTCCCTCGCCTGTATAAACTCTTTTTCCTACCGGTTTAATATGATTATAACCCAACCAACCTACAAAGTCAATAGGAATTTATGCACAAAGATATTCCCCATAAGCCTACCTGTATTGTAGGATTTTATAAAAACCGCATAAACCTATTGACTCGGTAGGCTTTTAATGATAAACTGTCATTGTTACTTGCAGTAATAATAGTAATAGTGCGATAAAGCATAAGGACAGCAATTTTCAGGAGGATAGAGATGTCACAGTTACTTACAATAAAGGACCTTTGCGTGAGCGCAGAGGATAAACAGCTGCTTCACGGGATAACGCTGGAGATAGAAAAAGGCAGCACACACGTACTTATGGGGCCTAACGGCGCAGGAAAATCCACGCTCGGCCTTGCGGTGATGGGCAGCCCCGAATACACCGTCACAAGCGGAAAGATTATTTTTGACGGCGATGATATCACAGATGAATCGGCATACGAAAGAGCAAAAAGGGGCATATTCCTGTCATTTCAGGATCCCGTCGAGATACCCGGTATAACGCTTTCGGAGTTTCTTCGCAACTCGCTTGAGCAGATAACGGGCACACGCATAAAGCTGTGGGATTTCAAAAAGAAGCTCAAAGCAGCAATGGACATACTTGATATGGACAGCTCCTATGCCGACCGTGACCTCAACGCAGGCTTTTCGGGCGGAGAGAAAAAGAAAGCCGAGATACTCCAGCTGCTGATGCTGCAGCCTAAGCTGGCGATACTTGACGAAACTGATTCGGGGCTTGATGTTGACGCAGTAAAAACAGTTTCCAAGGGCATAAGCGAATACAAAGCCCGCACAGGCGGGACACTGCTTGTTATAACCCACAACACACGCATACTCCAATCGCTGCAGGCAGATGCAACGCATATCCTCTCATCAGGGCGCATAGCTGCAAACGGCGGTGCAGAGCTTATTTACGAGGTCATCACCTCGGGATTTGATAAATATATCATCGGGAAGTGAAAAGATGAAAGAAAAAACTATCGTTGCCGATATCGACCGCTCACGCTACGATTTCAGGTTTGAAGAGGACGAGAGCAGCTTTCTGGGCAGCGGACTTACAGCGCAGATAATCAACGAGATCTCGCAGGAAAAGGGCGATCCCGACTGGATGCGTGAACTGCGCCTGCACTCGCTGGATATTTACAACAAGACCGAAATGGTAAACTGGGGACCTTCCATAGATGAGCTTGATGTGGACAAAATAATCACATACATCAGGCAGAAAAGCCGTATGAACACCGACTGGAACGATGTGCCCGAGGATATAAAAAAGACGTTTGAAAACCTTGGCATACCTCAGGCGGAAAGAGAATCGCTCGCAGGTGTCGGTGCGCAGTATGACAGCGAGCTGGTTTACCACAATGTGAGAAAAGAGGTCGCACAGTCGGGCGTGGTCTACACCGACCTTGAAAATGCCATGCACGATGAACGCTACGCCGAAATGATAAAGTCCCACTTTATGAAGCTCGTTCCGCCGACAGACCACAAATTTGCTGCGCTGCACGGTGCGGTATGGTCGGGCGGCTCGTTTGTGTATGTCCCAAAGGGCGTTCGGCTCGAAATACCGCTGCAATCGTATTTCAGGCTCAATGCAAAGGGTGCAGGCCAGTTTGAACACACGCTGATAATCCTTGAAGAAGACTCTTATCTGCATTTCATCGAGGGCTGCTCTGCCCCGAAATACTACGAGGCAGGACTGCACGCAGGCTGCGTTGAGCTGTATGTCGGCAAAAATGCAACGCTGCGCTACTCAACTATCGAGAACTGGTCAAAGAATATGTACAACCTCAACACCAAGCGTGCGCTCGTTTCCGAGGGCGGAAAAATAGAATGGGTGTCGGGCAGCTTCGGCTCGCACGTTTCGTACCTTTACCCTATGAGCATTTTAAACGGCGAGGGCGCACGGGCAGAGTTCACGGGGATAACCTTTGCAGGCGAGGGACAGAACCTTGACACAGGCGCAAAAATGGTCCACAATGCGCCCAACACCTCATCGTATATGAACACAAAGTCCATCAGCAAATCGGGCGGCGTAAGCACCTTCAGAAGCGCAGTTGTCGTAAAGGAAAACGCACACGGCAGCAAAAGTGCTGTCAGCTGTGAATCGCTCATGCTCGACAGCATCTCACGCTCAGACACCATTCCCGCAATGGACATACGCACCAAATACGCCGACATCGGACACGAGGCGAAAATAGGGCGCATCAGCGATGAATCGGTATTTTACCTGATGAGCAGAGGTATAAGCGAACAGGAAGCAAGAGCGATGATAGTAAGGGGCTTTGCTGATAACGTTTCAAAGGAGCTTCCGCTTGAATACGCAATGGAGATGAACAATCTCATAGGACTTGAAATGCAAGGAAGCATAGGGTGAAAAAATGAAAACACTAAAACTCAACACGCTCCCTGCGCCGACTTTTTCGTGGTTGGGAGTAAATGATATACAGGCTGATGTTCAGCCGTTTCCCGAAGAGGTAACTTTTCTTGAAAACGGCAGCTGCACACAGGTAACATCGGGCGGCGCTTACGAAATTTCGGCGCAGGACGGAAACACACTTGATGCGGTAATGTTCATAAGCCCCGAAAGCAATGCGCAGATAAAAACTCAGGTAACTGCCAGCAGCGGCTCGGCAGTACGGCTCGTGCAGATATTTGAAAGCCCTGCACAGACAGCCGCAGGCGTTTACGCCGTGCTTGCCGACAATGCACGCTTTGAGCTGGTGCAGCTTTACCTGAAAACTGCCGATACTATCAGCGAGGTGAACACGCAGCTTGAGGGAATAAAGGCCGGATTCACCGCAAACATCGGCTATCTTCTCGGCGGCAGCGACAGGCTTGATATAAATCTTGTAGCACGTCACCTCGGCAGAAAAACAAGATCCGAGATAAACGTTAAAGGCGTGCTTGATAAGAATTCAAGAAAGACCTTCAAGGGAACTATCGACTTTGTCGGCGGCTGTGCAGGTGCATCGGGCGCAGAAAGCGAGGATACCCTGCTCATAGGCGACAAGACCGTAAACAAGACCGTTCCGCTTATCCTTTGCGCCGAGGAGGACGTTGAGGGAAGCCACGGCGCATCTATCGGACGAGTTGACGAGAACCACATTTTCTATATGCAGTCAAGGGGCTTGCCCGAGGAGAAGATAATACAGCTCATGGCAAGGTCAAAAATTGCGCAGATAATCAGCACCATATCCGATGAGGACCTGCGTGAGCGCCTTAACAACACGCTTTTAAGAGGAAACGACAATGAATGACGCACTGCTGGGGAAACACAACTTCCCTGTTTTTGAAAACTACAAACAGCTTGTTTACCTTGACAACTGCGCAACTCAGCAAAAGCCGCAGCGTGTCATTGAAGCGGTGAACAGGTTTTACGCCGAGCAAAATGCCAATCCGCTGCGTGGGCTTTACGAGCTTGGCGTGCAGGCAACACAGGCTTACGAAGGCGCTCGTGAGAGCGTGAGAAAATTTCTCAATGCCGCAAGCACAAAGGAGATAATCTTCACACGCAACGCTACCGAAAGCCTCAACCTTGTCGCATACAGCTGGGGGCAGGCAAACATCACCTGTGGCGATGAGATACTTGTATGCATAAGCGAGCACCACTCAAACCTTTTGCCGTGGCAGATACTTGCAAAGCAAAAGGGCGCATCGCTCAGATTTCTTGAGTGTGACAAAAGCGGAAAATACACGGTGCAGGCTCTTGAAAATGCGCTAACGCCACGCACAAAGCTGTTTGCCATTGCGCAGATATCAAACATTTTCGGCAGGCTCAACCCGATAAAAGAGTTTGCAGACATCGCCCACAAAAACGGCACGCTCATCGTATGCGATGCTGCACAGAGTGCGGCGCATATCCCTATCGACGTGCAGGCGCTCGGCGTTGATTTTCTCGCACTTTCGGGGCACAAAATGCTTGCGCCCATGGGGATAGGTGTGCTTTACGCAAGGCAGGAGCTGCTTGAAAAAATGCCGCCGTTCCTTACGGGCGGTGAGATGATAGAATACGTCACCTGTGAAGATGCGACCTTTGCAGAGCTTCCGCACAAGTTCGAGGCAGGCACAGTCAATGCAGGCGGTGCGGCAGGGCTTGGCGCTGCGATAAATTACATCGACGGGCTTGGCTTTGAAAATATCCAAAAGCGTGAAGACGAGCTGACTGCACTTGCATTTGACGAGATGAAAAAGGTTCCTCACGTTGATATCATCGGCGCAGATGATGCAGCTGACCACCACGGGATAATCACCTTCACCATCGAGGGCGTTCATCCCCACGACATCGCTGCTGTCTTTGATGCCGACGGTATTGCGATCCGTGCAGGTCACCACTGCGCACAGCCGCTGCATGAATTTCTCGGTGTTCCTGCAAGCGCAAGAATGAGCCTTGCATTTTACAACGATGAACAGGACATACAGCGCTTTATCGCAACGCTTAAAACTATACGAAGGAGAATGGGCTATGACAGCTGACAGCTTTTACGGCGAGGTACTTGCCGACCACAATCTTCACCCCATACACAAGCACGAGCTGGAGGGCGCAACGCACTGCTGCAAGGGGCTCAACCCCACCTGCGGAGATAACATAGAGCTTAATCTGGATATCCGTGAGGGCATTATCGCAAACGGCTCGTTCACGGGGATAGGCTGCGCAGTTTCGCAGGCGAGCGCAGATATAATGCTTGAACTTATCATCGGAAAAACTCCCGATGAGGCAAAGCACTTTGCACTTATCTTCAGAAAGATGATAGCAGGCGAGGCAAGCGATGACGAGATAGATGAGCTTGAAGAAGCAGGCGCTCTGCAGAGCATTTCAAAAATGCCTGCCAGAGTAAAATGCGCACTGCTCAGCTGGAACACTATGGACAAGCTGCTTGAGCAGGCGACCTGATATCCGATAAACACAACCGCCCGTGAGAAAACTCCTCACAGGCGGTCTTGCTTTGCTGTTTACTTTTGTATAAATTCTATCAGCGGTCTTATATTCTCCTTGTCTGAAAAATCAACAGGCGTATCGTAGGCATCGAGCATACCCTGCTCGTCCTCGGTGCGCTCTTTTGTTCTTTGCAGCTTAACTTTAAGCATTTTCATCAGCACCTTGTCCCTTGCAGTCAGCCTGCTGAAATCAAATCCGCCGCGCAGATAAAAATGCCCTATACTTTCCTGCTGCTGTGCAGTCAGCACCCTGTCCCAGAACGGCTGCATCTCATGCTCTCTGCCGGGATTTGAACCGACCGCAAACAGCGCTATCCTCTTTCCTTTCAGCTTATCAAGATTTTTGGTTATCAGCTTTGCGCCGTTAAATCCGCCTGCGTACATTCCGCCGCCGTAGATTATCCTGTCATAGCCGACAATATCCGAAAGCTCGGGGTCTTCTTTTATATCACACCCAAGCTCCTGCGCTATCCACTGCGCATACCTTTTTGTGTACCCCGACTTTGATCTGTAGGCAACAATCGTTTTCATGCCATCTCCCCCTTTTGTTACGCATCGTTTTCCTGTTTCAACTCACTCAGCCTGTCGCACAGCTTTGCAAGCGCCGAGCAATAGGCTGTTGTTTCCTCTTGTGTAAGGCAGTCAAACAGCTTGAACACGAACCGCTGATCCTGCCCGTCCTTTTTTGTGCGGATATGCTCCGCAGCCTCGGTCTTTACCAGCCTTATCGCACGCTTATCCTTTTCATCGGGAACAACCTTTAAAAAGCCCTTGTCGATGAGCCTGTCAACTATCTGGCGCATACTCTGGTGAGTCACTCCCGACAGCTCGGATATCTGTTTGAGCGTTGGCGGCTCGGGAAATGCGTCTATCATCGTTATTGCAAGCCACTGCTTTGCGGTGATGTCCTCAAGCCCCGAATCCATTATCGCCTGCAGGCGATTTGCGCAGATAAAGATATTCACATAAGCGATAAGCCGCTGATCCATATTTTCAAAATCGTACATAAGTCCCTCCGAAATTTAGGTAGTATACTTCCTATATATGCAGTATACTACTTATTTTCTTATTTGTCAATACCCCTCTGCATTTTTTATCTGTTGACACTGCCTGCGTTTTGTATTATACTCAAAGGTGATAAAAGCAGTCTTAAACCACGCATATACGCTATGTTACGAAGCGTAACACCCTTGTTCGTGCTGCTCCCTTGTGCAAGAAACATAAGCTGTGCTACACTTGACTCACAGCAAGGGAGACCTGCTGAATAATACTTGGAGGTAACGATCATGACATTTGGTGAGAAACTTAAAGAAGCAAGACAAAAGGCAGGCTTATCGCAGGAGCAGCTCTCGGAAAAGCTGCACGTTTCAAGAAGTGCAGTTGCAAAGTGGGAGACAGGCAAGGGTATGCCCGACATTGAAAATCTCAAAGCTGCGGCACAGCTCCTGAATGTTTCCATCGACTATCTTTTAGATGAGGGCACGAGCTTTTCGGTACAGTCCATCAAGGAAAGGATCGACCTGAACGACTACGAAAAGGGCGGCAGATGCCGCTGCAAACAGGACGCTGCGGTGCTTGCAAAGTTCCCTCAGGCAGTGCAGATAACCCCGCTTATACGAAAGAAAAAGCTCACCGGCTTTGAAAAGCTGCTTGAATGGACAGTGATGCCCTCCTTCGGAGCGTTCGAGGTTGCTGAGCAGCTGAGCAATAAAAACACAGCGTTCTACCTCGCCACAACCGACAGTGCACAGTATTTTGTGAGCGTCACCCGTGAGTTCATCGAGTACAGCGAGCTGGCTAAAAAGGCCGAGGGAAAGCGCTTTGAGATAGGAGAGTATGTTTTCACCAAGGCAGGTTATGAGCTGAAATAGTTTCTGCTCCGCCGAGTTATAGACCTGAAAGCAGGGAAAAACTTGCAGGCAGGTAAGCGAAGAGATATGATACAAACTGAATATCGGTAACGATGTACCCTCACGGACGCAACAGAACAAATGTTTCACATGAAACATTCTGCCCACAAAAAAGCTCCCCTGTTTTGAAATCCTTAGTGGATTATGGTAAAATACTGTCAGGCGGCAGGAACGGAGGAAAAAGTGAATGAACATTGAAAACGAACTTATCCGCAGTGAAAGCACCGATTATCTTTACGGTGATATCTGCTTTGGCGAAGCGCTGACAGGAGCTGGCTGTGCAGATGACCTTGCGGACGGCATAAACAAGGCGCTGGAGCTTGACTCGCAGCCGATGTTTCTTGAGGGGCTGGCAAAGAGGCTCACCGAGCTTGGCGTTGTTTGCACAAAAGCTGACACTGACATCATGCTTGCCGAGGTGAAGCGCAGATTTCGTCAGCTGCTTGGCAAGGACTGTCCGAAGGCGGTGTGCAACTGGGTAAAGGGCACTCCCCCGGGCGTGACAAACCGCTGCAACAACTATGACCTTTGCTATGCGCTTGAAATGGACTTGAAGCAGGTGAGCGTGTTCTTTCAGAAATACTTTCTGACGATACCGTTCAATGTGAAAAGCCGTGAAGATGCGGTGTATTTTTACTGCTTTGCGCACAAAAAGCCTTATGCGGACGCAGTGAGATTTCTTTCCCATTCAAAAGGTTTTGTTGCGCAGGAGAATGCACACACGGCGACCTCACGCATTGCGCAGACTTTATTGGAAACAGACGATGACGAAAAGTTTCTTGAATATCTTTCGGCGCACTGCTACGGCAGCGAGCAGCAGTTTCAGCTTGCACGGAAGTTAATAAACGAGGACATAGGGTATATCAAGAATACCCTTGCAAATGACCCGACCAACGGCGTTCACTGGGGCAGAGAGAACAGCAGCGTTATCGCTGAGCTGCTGGGTTACAAGTATCAGCTCACGGACAGAAAAAAGCAGGGCAAAAGCCTGCCAAAGCACTTTACCGGATCGCTGATAAACGATGAAACGCTCGGCAGGATCATCAGGGGCGAAAAGGCTTCCTACGAAACGCTGCGCAAGGCGCTTATGCTTTGCAGGTTCTACCGCTTTTACAGCGAGGCGCAAAACACCGATGACGACACTATAAAAAGCAACCTTATGGATTTTTACGATGAGCTTAACACTAAGCTGGGCGAATGCGGTTTTGCAAGGCTTTATGAGCGCCACCCGTTCGACTGCCTGCTGCTTTACTGCGCAAACTCCGAGGATCCGATACTTTCCATGCACCTGCTCAACGAGTATGGCGGCGAGTGAATCTATTTTTATATCCCTGCGGAAAAATGCTGTATAATGCTCTCAAGGAGGTCGGTACCATGCTTGAAAAGGGATACAAACTTAATATCGGCAGCCGTGAATATACGGTGCTTGAGCTGCTCGGGCAGGGTGCAAATACGACGGCTTATCTTGCTGTTTGCAAAACGGACGGACTTGAAACGAGGTGTATCCTCAAAGAGTTCTCGCCGCAAAATGCAGACAGCTTTGAGCAAGGCAAGGCTCGGTTTATCAGGGCGGGCAGGCTGCAAAACGAGATACGGCAGCATTTCCTGCTCACCAACCAGACACCTCCAGTGAGCAAAATTTTTGAGGCAGGCGGCACGGCTTACATCGACGTTGCCTGCTTTGGCGGAAAGGCTCTTGGCAAGCTGACAGGGCTTGACCTTTTGCAGTATATGCAGCTGTGCCTGACGATAACAAGGACGGCCGGGCAGTACCACAATGCAGGGTATCTCTGCCTTGACCTCAAGCCCGAGAACATATTTGTGATGCAAAATTCCCCCGATGACACGATAACGCAGCTTGTTGAATTTATCGACTTTGACAGCATAAAAAAGATAAGCGAGATCACGCAGCCGGGGCTGTTTTCCTACACACGCTTATGGGCAGCACCCGAGCAGCTCGACGGCTTCGGAGCATCTAAAACAGGCGTTCAGACGGACATCTTTACGCTGGGCGAGATAGTTTTCTATCTGCTTTTCGGCAGACATTCGACCGACAGCGAGCACAGAGGATTTTCAAAATATCCGTTTGATAAATGCAAAAAAGAATACAAGCTGTTCACCGAGCGCCCCGAGGTGCAAAGGCTGTTTATACAGCTTTTTCGTGGAACTTTGCGCTCGTCGCCCTCAAACAGATACAAAGGCACAGATGACCTTGCAAGGATACTTGAAAAGCTGTGCGAGGTGCTTTCGCAAAAGGACTTTGTTGTGCCGCATCTTCCGCATGTTTCGCCCATATTTGTAGGGCGTGAACGGGAAACACAGGAGCTTGAAGCGCTGCTTGAACAAAACGGCACGGTGTTTCTCTGCGGCGTGGGCGGTATCGGCAAAAGCACGATTGTGCGCAACTATATCCATGCAAAAAAGACCGACTACGATGTGATAGTTTACCTTGAATCTGACGGCGAATTCAGGTCGACATTTGCAAGCGATATGCAGCTGCAGATAAGCACTATGCGCAGACTTGACGGCGAGAGCACAGACGAATACTTTGAGCGCAAGCTGTCGCAGTTCAAGCGGATATGTGCGCAAAAGAAAGTGCTGTTCGTGGTGGACAACTACAATGCGCTGATAAGCAGGGAGCTGTCGGCTGTCTGCGAATGCGGATATGACACGATCATCGTTTCACGCCGCCAGCCGCCGATAAACAGCTTTGCGTCGCTTGAGATTCTTTCTATCGCCGACAGAGAGGTGCTGATGCAGCTTATCTCGCTCAACCTCGCAAGGCAGATCGCCAAAGACGAGCGTGAGTATTTTGAAAAGATGATCGCCTTGGTATTCGGTCACACGCTGGTGCTGGAGCTTATCGCACGGCAGATAGCCGCAGGAAAGCTGGACGCAAAAGGCGCCTGCGAGCTTATTCTCGGCAGCGGTTTCACGAGGTTTTCGGGCGAAAAAATAGGCAACTACAAGGACGGCGAGGAAGTTTACGACACACTTTCGGGAATAGTTTCGCTGCTGTTTGATGCAGGAAGCATGAGCGATGAGGAGAAAAATGCTTTGAAAACGCTTGCGCTTGCTGATGTTCGTGGACTTGAAAACGAGATGCTCGATGATTTCATTGCGCAGTTTTTCAGCGACCTCAGCGGTGCACTTGCCGCACTTGAAAAGCAGGGCTGGATAAATTATGACGTCACAGACGGGACGTATTACGTTCACCCCGTTATTGCGGAGGCGGCGCAGAACTGGGACTGGGCGGATACGTTCAGCGATGTTCGGGTAATGGAGGTCTACAAGCAGCTCACCGATATTTACGCAGGAATGGACGATGAGATACAGATAGAGCTTATCGTCAGGGACGCAGAGCGATACAAGGACAAGCACCCTCGGCACTTTGTCAGGGCGATGTATCTTTCTCTGCTCGGCACGCTTTACGATGTGCGCATCGGCGGCAGGTATGATCCGACAAATGACGAGGAGGAACAGCAGCTTGAGGACTTTGCAAATTTACTGCTCGATGCGGTAGACGAGATGGAGCAGTCCACAGATGAGCACAAGGCAAAGCATCTGATACAGATGTATCTTGACACGGCGAGCCTGCTCGCACGCAGCTTTCCCGAGCACAAAAAATACGCTCAGGTCTTCTTTCAGAAAGCGACCGAGCTGATGAGTGACAATAAATTCAAAAAGACGGACAAGATAAGCTGCTATTACTTTATGACAGGTGTGTGGTTCTACACATTTGCCGAGCCCGACCTTGAACAAACGATAAAATTTGCGGGCTATGCAAGGCAGATAGTGGACAGCGCTTTTTCATCTGCGCTGGAAATAATAGATTCGTTTATTATCCCGGTTGCGGACAGCCTGCGCACCCACGGCGAATATGCGGACTCGCTTAATGCTCTTGAACAGGGCGCAGAGTATTGCAGGCAGCACACCGACAGCTACCCCTATCTTGACAAGCTGGCTCAGCTGCTCAACTGTATGCTTGATGTTTACTATGAAATGGGCGAATACGACAGGTGCAGGGAGCTTGTCACGCAGATAGATGAACTGATAGAAGATCACAAGGAAAACAGGATATTCAGGGAAGTTGACCCGTACTATCGGGAAAAGCTGTTCCCAAATAACTGACAGCAGGTTCGCAAAGAGCCTGCTGTTTTCTTTTTGGGAATCCATTTTTATATTGTCGGTTTTGGGTGTGGTATAATGGGTGCAGAAAAGGAAAACAGGGTCGCCGGATGATGACCATTAGTATCCATATCTGTTCTAATAAAAAAGATCGCAGCCGAAGGGGCTTGGGGGCGATCGGAAAGCCCCCAAAAGCAAGTGACAAGCTATTTCCTTTTTGAAATAAGAACAGGGCCGCCGGATGACGACCCTATCCCCTACTCAATGATGGCTGACACAAGTGTGTCCACGCTGTCAAGCTGCTGAGGTGTCAGCTTTTTGAGCTTTTCCCCCAGCTCTCGCATTTTTTCAGGCTGTGCGGAATCTATATCAAAGAACTCCTTCGGTGAGACGTTAAGGTATTCGCAGATATAGAAAAATCCATGCATAGACGGCAAGGCTTTACCTGTTTCAATGTTGTTGATATAGCCTGCGTTCTGCCCGATCGACAGGCTCATATCCCTTGCCGAAACACCCTTTTGCATACGAAGTCTTGACAGGCGCATTGCGAAATCCTTTTCGTACATAGCGCCACCTCCGTATACTATTATATCCTATTTATTTGGTCATTTTGTTGGAAAATATCCCACAAAACCATTGACATATTGGATTAAGTGCTATATAATATAGAAAAGTATCACATTAAATGACATATTTTGATGATGGTGCTACGACAATGAGGTGATAAAAATGAAACTGAATGACGAATTCAAAAAATTTATGATGAAGCAGTTAAGGAAAACCGACAGATACAAGCTGAAAAAGAAAGAGATCGGGAAGATAAAGTCGATAAACCTCACGCATATAGATACAAGGGTGCTGCGCAGCGATGAGCACGAATACTGCGAGTACTCGGACTTTATCTGCAAGATCAATGAGGATTCGGCAACGCTTTACCTCAGGATCTTCACCGACGGCACTATGGAGCTTTACGATTAGGAGGGGTGGATATGAGAAAGAATACTATTATTATGGAAACAGTTGTTGTATTTATGCTTTTTATTATAACCGGATGTAAAGGCTCAGAATCAAGCAGCGAGTATACAGTTGACAACTATACAGCAGAACATACTTTGTTCAACGTTACTTACTGCGTTCCGGAATCAATTAGCAAAACTGAAGCTGGTCCCAACGGACCTTGTTACTACACCTCCTGGGGTACGATCACAGTTGTAGCGGAAAACACTGCTGAGTGGGACAGCGAAAATACTATCGATCATTATAAAGAAAAAGCCACCAGAAGTAATTTTGACAGCATCAAGATCGATGGACAAACCGCTTTATACTACGAATACAATGATGACGGGAAAACAGGAGTGGTCGTTCATTTTAATACCAATCGCAGTGGGTGTGCAATGGATATAGAAAGCAATGAATCATTAGAACAAGCAAAATCCGAATTCAATGAATTCATCAGCAAAGTCAAAATCGATACTGAAAAAGACAAAGCAATTAAGTACACACAAAAACAAACTGTAGATAATATTACATATTATTTACCTGAGGAATCAGCAAAACAAAAAGAAGGAAAATACTATTTTGACGGCGGTTATTTCGATCAAGTCATAAACAGCGAAGCAAATATTGATCCTTCAAAGATCCATAATGACAACTTTATTCAAAATTACACAAAATCATTCACGGAAAGTGGATTTGAGCTCTTAAAAAAAGAAAAGCTCACTATTGGCAATTCTCCTGTAACAGTCCTGCTTTTTAAACTTTCAAAAGAATCCGATATTTATACTTTGAATTATCTTATGTGTTCGAACAAGAATCTGGTTGGTTTTTCAATTGGCAGCTATGCCAAAGAAGATATTGAGCTAAAATACAACGAATTCTTTAACACTATTAGTATTGATGATTCGCAAAAATCAACACTATCTGTAAAAAAAACAAAGTCTTCTGATTATACCAAACAAATAACAATAGATAATGTTTCCTTTAAAGTTCCCAATAACAGTACTGAAGAAAACGGAGAAGGTACGATCAAGTATTATCACTATAAGGAAAGCACTGGCTTTATAACGACAGAGCTTTATGACTATGTAGATAAGGAAGTATGGCATAATGACGAAAATATAGCAAGCCTTATATCAGGAGCTGAAGGTGCAGGGATCAAAATCATTTCAAAATCCAAAATAACAATAAGCGGAATTCCTGCTCTGTTATTACAGGGAGAGTATAAAAGAGACGGTTATACAAGATATGTATTTTTCCTTCGTTTCTCTTCAAACAAGCATAGTATAAGTCTTGATATACTAAGTACTGATTCTGCAGAAGATGCTAAAACAAAATATGATGATTTTACGAAGACAATATCCATTGATAAAACTCAGCTTTATCCAACTGGAAGCAATAAAGTAATATATAGCGATAGTAAAGTTAAGGTATCGTTTGTGGAATTTGACTCAATAGGTAAGTATTCAGGACCAAGAATAAAGCTGTTGGTTGAGAATAATAGCGGTAAAACACTACTAATTCAATCAAGAAGTGAATCTGTGAACGGTTTTATGGTTGATACTATCTGTTCGTTCACAGTTTCACCTGGAAATAAAGCATATGATTATATCACCATCACAAAATCAAGCCTTGAAAAGAATAATATGAGCGTAAGCGATATTAACAAGATTGAGTTTAAACTGTGCATTGTAGATAATGATCATTGGACGGATAGTTATGAAACCAAGAAGATAACTATCAATATATAGAATATGTTTAGCAACACAATATGTAAAAAGGAGGCAGATAGTATGCAAATGTGTCCTGATTGCGACTACGTATATGATGAATCTGAGTATAGTCATTGCCCGTATTGTTCCGGGGAATTATCAATTGGAGCCGGAGAAACCAAAGCAAAGGATTGCCCAAATTGTGGAGGTATTATGTATTGGGACGGTGAATGGTATTGTACTAATTGCGATCACACTATTGATACCGATGAAGATGATTTCGATTACACCATGTTTTAATTGCTACAATACTATCTATTCAGACAAGCACCACTCAGGGAAATGAGCTTACTGATCGTATACGCAAAAAGACACAACAAGGGCCGTTGCACGATGCAACAGCCCTTTTGTTTGTTCCGTTATATATAATTATTATTTTACTCTGTTGTTTACTATCTCATAGGAGGCGTATGCTGCGCACGCTGCGAATACTATTGTTGCACATATCCCTATTATCATTGTTATCATTTTGATTTCCTCCTTAGATTATGGTGTTTTGTTTTGTCCGTTTCTCTTGTTCTGTATATATATTACCACGGTTTTACGCCGCTTTCAATAGATAAATTTACCCCTGTGTGTAGTTTTTACTACACCGCAGGGGCAATTTGTTGCATAAACTACACTTTCCCTGATAATTGTTCAGGTCTGTCAGTGCGCTGATGCGTTATATTCTTTTTGAAGCCTTACTTTGCGCATCGGGCAGGACAACTCTGAACGCAACTCCGTTTTCGGTATTGCTTATGCTGCACTTCATACCGTGCATATCAAGTATAGTTTTTACTATGTAAAGTCCGAGGCCGCTGCCGCCGTGACCTTATAGCCCTGAGCTTCAAGCGGCACAGTGATTATTTCCCGTATTGCCGCCTCATCTTCTATCACAAGGATCCTTTCTTCCATTTGCTTCACCCTCTTTATTATAATACGCCATTATTAGTTTTTGATTAGAACTCTGATTTTTATGTTGTTTTTATATAGTATAACTCCAAATGTGCATAAAATCAAGTGAAAGAGCTTATAAAACCAGGAAACGCTGTTTATGCAATTCTAATCAAAGCCTTATAAAATGCTAACCAAAAACTAATAATCGGGTAGTAAACTAAATAGCGGCAGGAGAGATAAACAACAAAACGCAAAAAACAAAGGACTGAAATACTCCAGTCCCTTCTTTCGTTCTTTTTTTCGTATTACTATTATTGCATGATCCGGTTCAATTCATTTTACTACTTAAATTCTTCTTGCAATAAGATCGTTAACAAATATGCCCAGCCACTCCATGTTTACCGCCTCCTTC
>DFFV01000034.1 GCA_002371625.1 Ruminococcus sp. UBA3767 | reverse complement strand
TTGCAAAACTCCATTCCGGGTGATATGCAAGGCTAAAGGTTGAACAATACAGAATGCTGATCGCACTAATCAGAGGGCTTTCCGATCGCCCCCTAAAACCCCTTCGGTCATAAGAATTATTTTTTTGTAGCTTATCGTCATACTACATGACCGCTTTAAATGCGGTCTTTTTTTTGTATCTGTTTTTGAACGCAAAAAAAGAGCAGCGCATTTTTTGCACTGCTCTTAAATATTTTAGTATTGCTGCTGTGCGCTCTGAGGCGACTCAAAGAACTGTCCCCAGGCGTATCCCGTGATACCGTTGTATGTGATGTAGTACCAGCCGTTTTCATCTTTTATGAAATCTACCTCAGCGTTCAGCGGAACTGTCGTAAGGTTAGCCGAGCTTGAATTAGGCTCAGGGTGAACAAGTACAGGTGAGATACATTTTATCTTCTGCTTGCTCTGTTCCTTCTGCGTGCCCGAAGCAGCGCTGCTGTCAACGTTATAGCGGACCTTTTCTTTCGTGGTCTTTGAAACTCTCTCGTTAAGTCCCGTCGTTGTAACAGGTGTGGTGCCTGTTGCTGATGTGACCGTTATCGTGCCTGTCTTGTCAGTACCCGAGGCCTCGTGCAGAAAAAGTACCTTTGCAAAAATAAGTATTACCAGCGCCACAAAAGCCGTGGAAACCAGAATACCGATTATGCCCTTGACAGCAGGGGAGAGCAGCGGCTCTCTTTCCTGTGCGGCATCAGCCTCAGCCAGCTTTTCACGGAACTGCCTGCCTGCATTTCTTGCATTCCTTCTGCGCATCTCGTGAGTGTTTTCAAATCCCTGCGGATCCTCATCATTCAGCTCTATGTCATTATCGGGAATGTTTTTGTTATTCGCCATATCTTTACAACCTCTCAAAAAAAGTATACCAGTATTATTATACTTTTTTACGCTCCTTTTGTCAAGAGCATTTTGAGAGGCGATATACAGAATTGTCAATAAGTTTCCACAAAAATGCGGATAAGTTGTAGGCAATGCAGAAAAAATGAAAAAAACGTCAAATTCCTTGCAAAAAAAGCGGATAGTTGTTATAATATAATGTGAAATAACAGGTGTGTGAGGTGTCCGGATGGAAATAAGGTTCATTGACCGTAACGATAGCCTGACCGGGATAAGCAATATCTATGAGCAAAGCTGGAAATATGCCTATAAGGGTATCGTTCCGCAGTCCTATCTTGACAGCATACCCTCAGGGCACTGGGCGGACAGGATCACTAAAGCCGAAATGAAAAACCTTGTTATGCTTGAAAATGATCTTTTGATCGGTACAGCATCTATCTGCAGATCAAGGTGGGAGCAGTATAAAGAATACGGCGAGATAGTGTCCATATACCTTTTGCCTGATCATATCGGGCAGGGCTTTGGCAGGCTTCTCCTTGAAAGATGTGTCGCCGAGCTGGAAAAACAGGGATACAAGCATATTCTGTTGTGGGTGCTGGAGGATAATCTCAGAGCAAGAAGATTCTATGAGAATAACGGCTTTCTCTGCACTCGGGAGCGTCTTTGTGTTGATATCGCAGGAAAAGAGCTGCAGGAATGGATGTACCTTTATGAATGCACTGATAGGTGAACTTATTTCAGCAATACCTGCGTAAAGAATTATTATGATGAAGTTCAAACGAAAGAACAAATGTTTCACGTGAAACATTTTATATTTAAAGAGGAGTAATGATATGAACATAGCAGTTGCCCAGTCGGGCGGACCGACAAGTGCAATAAATGCCTCGCTGGCAGGCGTTTTCAAAGCAGCACGTTCAAGCGGAAAAATAGAAACTATCTATGGCTGTCTTAACGGGATCGAAGGCGTTATCAAGGATCGTATGATCGACCTTGGCAAAGCGATCCCCGATGATGAAGCAGCAGAGCTTTTAAAGCGCACACCTTCGACGGCTCTTGGCTCGTGCAGATATAAGCTGCCCGATGCAGATTCTCAGCCGCAGGTGTATGAAGATATTCTTTCCTGTCTTGAAAAGCATGGCGTTGGTGCGTTTTTCTACATAGGCGGAAATGATTCGATGGATACCGTTGCAAAACTGTCAGCTTATTTTAAGGAAAAAGGCTCGGATATAAAAGTCGTTGGCGTGCCCAAAACAATAGATAACGATCTGCCCTGCACAGACCATACCCCCGGTTTTGGCAGCGCAGCAAAATATGTTGCCGTAACAACACAGGAAATAATCAGGGACAGTTCGGTCTATGCGCTGGAATCGGTAACGATAATCGAAGTAATGGGCAGGCACGCAGGCTGGCTGACCGCATCAACGTGTGTTTTGCGTGCAAACGGTGAAATTGCGCCTCATCTTATCTATCTTCCCGAGTGTGAATTCAGTGCGCAGAGATTTTTAGATGACATAAGAGAGCAGCAGAAGAAGCACAAAGCCGTTATCATTGCAGTTTCCGAGGGAGTTCAGCTGAAGGACTCCAAGTGCCTGCGCAGCGATAAACTTGATGTCTTCGGTCATCAGCAGCTTTCGGGCATCGGCAAGACGCTTGAAGAGCTTGTCCGCAGCGAGATAGGCTGCAAAGTGCGCTCTATCGAGCTTAACGTTATGCAAAGGTGCTCCTCGCACATCGCCTCGGCAACAGACCTTGACGAAGCTGAGCTTATCGGCGCAAAAGCTGTGGAGTATGCACTTGACGGCAAAAGCGGCATAATGATGGTCTTTGAGCGTGAAAAGGGCGAAAAATACAGCGTGAACATCTCCTGCGCAGATGCTGCGCTTGTTGCGAATAAAGAACAGTTCTTCCCGATGGAATGGGTGAATGATGAGCACAACAATGTAAAAGATGAGGCGATAGGATATTTCCTGCCGCTGATACAGGGCGAGGTTGAGATAAAAATGAACAACGGTATGCCCGTTCATTTCAAGCTGGATATGTGACGTTTAAAAGATCTGCTGTACAATTTTTTGTACAGCGGTCTTTTGTTTAAGTAAGGAAAGGAGCAAAAAATGGGAAAGATCGTATTTCTTGATATTGACGGAACACTTGTTGACAAGCTCGAAACGATACACCCCTCGACCGTTGAGGCGGTGGAGCTTGCAAGGAAAAACGGACACAAGCTGTTTATAAGCTCGGGCAGATACAGAAATATACTTCCTAAATGCCTTGCGCCGCTTGCATTTACTGACGGAGTTTTTGCATCGGGAGCAAGCGTTATTTGCGATAACAAGCAGGTTTTCAACTCGGTATTCACTGCCGGGCAGTATGACAGGATAATCGAGGTGATGATCTCACACAAGGCGATGCTTGTTGCCGAATCGTTTGAGAATGAGGACTTTCTTGGCGATACCTACGATGACAGGTTCAAAATGATGAGAGACTGGATACTCAGCCTTGGCGGAAGATTCATACCAAGGGCGCAAAAGGGGCTTGATAACATAGGTAAGTTCGTCTACAAAAGCGCCGATTGTCCTGCGAAGACGCTTGAGAGCGAGCTTGGGGATATTTGCGATATAGTAATGCTCAGCTACCCGGGAGATGATTCGGGCGGAGAGATAATGCAAAAGGGCATTAACAAGTCCATCGGTATTAAAAAGGTGCTTGAATACTACGGCGCAGATATTGAGGATACCATTGCCATAGGCGACGGCGGAAACGATATCGAGATGCTTTCTTATTGCAAGGTCGGCGTTGCAATGGGAAATGCGCCCGATCAGGTCAAGGCGCACGCTGACATCATCACCGACAGGATCGAGAACGACGGGCTTTATAAAGCGTTTGAGACCTGCGGACTTTTGTGAAAAATGTAATATTTTTATGAACTGAAAGATTATTGTTGTTTTTGAAAGGCATTTGAGTTATAATTATTATAATGTAATGAAGAAGGAGGGCATCACCTTGAATATCACAAAGAGCGTTGAGGGATCAGAGACTATAGTAAAGATAGAAGGCAGATTTGATAATACAACTGCACCTCAGGCGGAAGAATTCTTAAACGAGGTCGTTGGTACTTGTGACAAGCTGCTGCTTGATTGCTCGGATCTGACATACATATCTTCATCGGGACTGAGAGTGCTTGTAAGCGTGAATGCGGCTGTTGATGACAACGGCGGTGTTTTCAGGCTGGTAAAAGTGAACGATATCGTTATGGAAACGTTCGTGATAACGGGATTTACAGAGGTGCTGGATATAGAAAAGTAGGTATTGCTGTAAAGTAAATTATTCTGTATTACCTCGGAGGTAAACGATGATAACTAATGAATACATTCTGAAAAGCCCTGATGAAGACCACAGATTCATTCCACAGGAGGCTCAGCTGACAGCTGAGTTTATCGGACTTGATAAAAAGGCGAGTATGAGAATGAGGCTTCTTGCGGAGGAAATGATATGTATGCTGCCGCAGATGCTTAGCTATGGTATGGGCAGATTCTGGATAGAAACAAGCGAGGACAGCTTTGATCTGCACTTGAATGTCAAGATAGACAAAAGCCGCAATTACGATGTAAACAGGATACTTTCCGTTTCAAAGGACGGAAAAAACGCTGCTGCAAGGGGAATTATCGGTAAGATAGCCGTTGCGGTGGAAAGTATGCTGGGCAATAATGAAAACGTTGCTGCAAGTGATTCCTACGGAGTGTGGAGCAGGGGACTTGCAGACTATGACGAGGACACTATCTGGTCGCTGGAGGCTTACAAGGACGCTTTCAGCTCGTTTGAAGCAAAGCAGAGCTACAGCGAGGACTGGGACGAGCTTGAAAAGTCGATAATCGCAAATATCGCTGATGATGTGCGTGTGGGCGTGCTTGGTGGAAAGATAGATATAGTGGTCGTTAAAAAGCTGAGATAACGGTTTCTGAATAAAATATGTAATGCCGTCTGTGTGGCAACAGGCGGCATTTTTTGTTTATTTATCAAAGCTGGGGTTGAATGCGTAGAAGTTTTTGGAGTCAAGCATATCCTGCACCATACGCAGACCTTCGCCAAAGCGCTGGAAGTGAACTATCTCCCTTGCACGCAGGAACTTGATCGGCTCACGCACATCGGGATCATCGGTCAGGCGCAGGATATTATCGTATGTCACCCTTGCCTTCTGCTCGGCAGCAAGGTCTTCGGTCAGGTCGGCAATAGCGTCGCCTGTGCTCTGGAAGGTTGCTGCCGTGAACGGAACGCCCGAAGCGGCAATGGGATAAACGCCTGTGGTGTGGTCAACAAAGTAAACATCAAAGCCGCTTTCCTTTATTTCCTTCATCGAGAGGTTCCTTGTCAGCTGGTAGAGGATAGTGCCTATCATCTCCATGTGCGAAAGCTCCTCGGTGCCGATGTCGGAAAGGATCGCCTGCACCTCACGGCAGGGTGCGGCATATCTCTGGTTTAAATACCTAAGCGCAGCTCCCAGCTCGCCGTCAGGTCCGCCGAGCTGACTGACGATGACCTTTGCAAGTGCAGGGTTAGGATCCTTGATGTTTACGGGGTACTGCAGTTTCTTTTCATACTGCCACATCAGCTCTCACCCCTTTCCCAAGGAAACGGGGTAACTGCCCACGACCACTCTTTTTCGGTATCTGTCTGTTCAGCCCTTATGGGACCGTATTTTTCGGTGTATTGCGCCATAAGCTCATCGTGCTCCTTTTTGTGCTGTGAGTAGTATTTCAGTCCATCCTTGCAGGTCGGGTGGCTGTCGAGATATAGATTTGCTTCAGTCAGCGCAAATGAGCTTTGCTGCAATCTGCGCATCAGCTTTTGCTTATCACTGAGCATCGGCATTTTTCACCGCCTCCTCTCCGATAAATGGCTTATCAAGCGAGGGGAAAACAGTCCCCCTGCACAGAGCAGTTTCGTCGTCGTAGGGCTTTTCCCAGAACTGATAAGGAACATAAGCCATTGCAATTGGCGTGCTTTGCGGCAGCTTGCCGCTTGGCAGAGGGCAGGCTGAAACTGCGCTGTCATCGGGCTTTGCTTCAAACAGTCCTATGAATAGTTCTTCTTTTGCCAAATAGATTCCTCCTTGTAAGTTTAAAGCCGTAAGGCTTTGGTCTATCCTATGCAGCTCTTCGACGAGATGTCACTATATCTTTTTGTGGTTTTAACGGCTTTATGGAGAACAGCTCAGAGCCTGGGCGAAGAATTGTGTGGCTTCTTATAAAATTGTAAAAAATATTTTCATTTCAAACAATTTTATAGCAATTTTGATGGATATTTGATGGATTTGGCGTGATATAATAAACCCACTGATACATGGCTATCGACAAGAACTGAATTTTTAGTTGCAGTGAAAGGAAGGATGACTATGAAAGCAAAAAAGAGAATGCTTGCTTTTGTACTTGCATTGTCTCTGACTGTTACGTCATTTGCAGGCTGGACCTCGCAAAGTGACAATACAGCTGACGTTAAGGCAAGTGCTTCAGTGAGCGATGTTTCTTCTGTAAGCAGCGTTTCTCCGTCTGCCCCCCTGACATTGAGCACAGATCTGGAATATGTAGGTTCCACATCTGCACTTAATACTATCAGGCTCAGACTCGATGGAAGTACCTTCAAAGAGGGTATCAGCAAGAGTGATATCCGTCTTGACAATGCGTTCAAGGAAATGAGCGTTAAAGGTGTGTCCTATGACGGCGACACTGTTACGCTTACACTCAAAGGAACTCCCGTCAAGAACGAGCAGGTGAACATCTACGAACCAGGAAAGGTAGTCGTTCTTGCATCGGGTATCAACGGTGCAAAGGACTATGTGCAGGTGGATATACCTGTTATGTCGCCGTACCTGGGCTTTGTCCCGGAGAGCATTAAAGCTGAGGACGGAAAGATCACGGCTGATATTATCGCTTATGACATGGGCGATATAAACGCTATCACAAAGGACAGTATTACAGTCGAGGGCGTAAAGGTCATCGCAGCTGAGAAGAAGAACTACAAGACCATAGCCGTTACCTTCGAAGCTGACGGTGTTAAGACAGTCAATGACTTTGCTGCGCTTGTAAACGGCAAGAAGATCACAGTAGGCGGCAAAGAGTCCGAGGTTTATCTGCCGGGCGTTTCACTTGCAGGCTATCTTGATTACTGCGAGCAAAGCGGCGAAAACCTTGACATTACACTTGACCTTTATGCAAACTGCGGTAAGTTTGCAGACAAGATCACCACAGATATGGTGTCCTTCGGCGAGCAGTTCAAGGACGCAAAGGCTCAGTCTGTCGAGATGAACGACGGCACAGCAAAGCTCAAGCTTTCAGTGCCTGCAAACGGAAAGACACCTGAGAATTTCGATCTTTACGGCGAAGTCAAGCTTTCTGCTGACGCTTTTGTGAACGATTGGGGCGAAAAGCCTGCCGCAGCTGTTTCCGAAAAGCATTTCTATACCGGCAGCAGCATGGAAAGAGATATTTCCTATAAGCCCAGCGGTTCACTTGACGCTCAGACGCTGATTGATATCCAGAAGTTCACAAGAGGTCTGAATAGTAACTTTGGTACGATTGTATACTGGGGTACTACGATCGGAGGAGGCTTATCTACTGCGTGGAGTATTCTTTCGAATATCCTGCAAATGACCGGCGTTATGGAGTCTGAGCACGCTCAGGTAATGAAAGCGCTGAAGAAGATCATGGAAAAGATCGACAAGATGCAGCAGACCCTGGATCAGCATACTCAGATGCTCCTGAAGATCAAGACTGATCAGCAGGCAGAAAAACTGAGAGATTTTGATAAAGCTCTTGATGAGCTGCGCTCAGCATATAAATTACTTCAAAAAATGATAACCGATGCAAAGACCGACTATGCTATGACCACATGGCTCAAGGGCGAGCCTCTGCCAGACGGCTATAAATTAGTTGACAGCGACGGAAAAGTCATAGCTGATGATGCTGAAATCCCTGACGGGTACCGTATAAAAGCTCCTAACGGTGAATACGTTACTCCTGAAAAGATACTGGATCCTGAAACAGCTTCAGGTGAAGAGATGATAGCTTACAATGAGGCTATTGTGCAGAAGGCAAAAGAGACAAACGGAAAAGATTATGATATCCAGGATGCAAAGTTGAAAGAATGCATATCGAGTATCACTAATCAGGTCACGACCTCAG
>DFFV01000117.1 GCA_002371625.1 Ruminococcus sp. UBA3767 | reverse complement strand
CCGATACCTGCGATCATCGCAAGTCCTGCACCTACTGCTGAACATCCCAAAACTATTGCCTTTTCCAACATAATGATTCCCTCCGGTATTTGATTGTTTATTGTTAGCTATAATTAAACCGCACCTGCGGAAAAAAACTTGTTTTAGCCCTCCTCGGCTGCTGCGCCCACGTTTACCATGGTCAGCATAGAGAAGATATATGCCTGTATGCACCCTGAGAAGAGGTCGAAATAGACCGACAGCACAGCAGGTATTCCCACCTGGAACACGCTGAAGCCCCACGATCCTGCGGCAAAGCTCAGCCCGACCGCCTGTGAGAGCGATGCAAGTGCACCGTAAACGAGGCTGGTTATTACCATTCCGCCTGCGACGTTTCCGAAAAGACGGAATGCCATTGAGGCAGGTGTTGCGACCTCGCTGACGATATTGAGCGGCAGGATGAACGCAACCGGCTGACCAAAGCTCTTTAGGTATCCTCCAAAGCCGTTTGCCTTTATCTTATGGAAGGTGATAAGCGCAAACGTCATAAGTGCCCACGTTCCCGTAACGTTTATATCTGCTGTCATCGAGCGCAGTCCTATAAGGCTGACCAGAGCGCCGAGCAATGCATACACGAGCAAAGTTGCGATATACGGAGCATAAAACATCATTTTCGGCCCCATATTCTCCTTTACAAGCCCGTTGACGAACTTTACGAACATCTCCGCAAGTATCTGTCTTTTCTTATCGGGTATCTTTTTAAGTCCCCGTGTGAACCATATACACAGCACAAGCACGGCAACGATTATTATCCAGCCTGTTACCACCGTTTCGGTTATGCGCACAGGTCCAATCTCAAAAACGACCTTTGGTCCCTGACCTATACCGTCCATTGAGCAATTACCTTTCCTTTCTCACGGCAAATTCCCTGAACATCAGTATTATCCTTGGGAAAAACTGAGGCACGAGAATGCCGACGACATTTATACAGCCCGTAAGCATTGAGAATGCACTGAGCGCAAAAAGCCCTGCATATCTCACTATATAGCATCTGAGCATAAGACGCTTTCCTTTTGCGACATCAAGCTCGACCGCTTTTTCACAGCACGATGCAAGATAAAAATAGCAGGCGGTGACATATCCGTAGCCGAGTGCGAACCCTATCAGAGTTTTAAGGGAGAATCCCCATATCAGCGTGAAAGCCCAGCAAAACACCGTCATTACAGCCATTGCCGTGAGCATACTGCGCACAAGCTGACGCAGTGAATTTTCGCCCTGCATACGCCACTCCTCCCGAACGGTCACACTGCTTTGCAAAAGTGAAAGCACATACTATCGCATTCTTAGATATTATATCATTTTTCGCCTGATTTTTAAAGTATCAAGCTCCACTTTTCATATATATTTTACCGAGCATTTACTTTATGTACATATTTATTTAATATTTCCATTTGCAAAAAAAAGAACGGCACTGAGCCGTCCTTCTTTGATGTTATTGCGTGACATTATCCACGACATCCTTTGCGGTGCTGGCAGTATCGTCAACGACCTTTTTTCCGCCGTCGATAACGTCGTCCACAGTGCTTTCAACACGATCGGGGATAGTTTTTGAGCTATCTTTTTCGTAATATGAGGAGCTATCGTGATAAACGAGCGATGAGCTTTCATGCGAGGACGGGTTGGAATCAACATCGTCTTTGCTTGCACAGCCCGCAAAGGCGGCGCAGCAGGCGATAACGCCCGCAGTGAACGCAAGTATCTTTTTCATATCCGCATTCCTTTCATAGCTTATTGCCAAATAATTTTGACTAACAGTATTATCACCCGCACAAGCGTTTTTATTCACGCAGACAAAAAAACGAGGGACAAAGCCCTCGTTTCAGATTTTGTTTTTATCAGGAGATACCCAGGAATTCAAGGTACTGCTTATCAGGCATATTGTTGTCGTTTACGGTAGAATACCTTCTCTGTGCGCCCTTTGAGAGCACATAATAAACACGGAAAGCGCCTGTTTTGGGATCCTTTTCCCAGCCGACCTCGGGGATAGTACCACGGGTGCCCTTATTGGAAATCGTTTTTTCGATACCCTTCTGCTTCAGGGTGAAGAAATTAAGCTCGATATCCTGTCCGTGAGGAACTACGCAGATCTTTATCCTTCCCTTATCATTATCCTGCACATCATACAGAACTATCCGGTACTTGCCGTCGGGCGAGATAAGGTTTTCTTCCTTAGTCACCTCGATCAGCTTGGCAAATTGTTCGCCCTTATAAAGCTCGTAAACGTCGGGTTTGTTCTGAAGATCGCTGTTGAGCAGAGTTGTTACGCTTGAACCGCCAAAGAGCATTCTCAGTACCAGGAATGCCACAAGTCCCAGAACGTACATAAGAAGATATATCGTTCCCAGGATCACCTTGGTAGTTTCGTGAACGCCCGATGCGAAGAACATAACGAGCGCAACGATGAACGGCGGTATGATAAGTATCCAGTTGCCCCAGTTGAAAAGAATGAGGCAGAAGCACACAGGCGGCATCGCCACGCTGACTATCCTTGTAAGTATCTCACGCCTTGCGTATATCATCAGCCCCATGAAAAGCAGGCTGGCAATAAAATATACTACAAAAAATGTGACCTCTTTACCGTCGGTGAACTGTATCTGATACAGGAACGTTGCGAATGTGAACATACAGATGACAGCAAAGTATGCGAGGTTAAAGACCGCAACCGACCTTTTCACCCACGGGTTTGAAAAAAAGTCCTTCATTATATGATCTCCTTTTTGAATACAAATATACTACACTCTATTTTATACGATAGCGAAGAAAAAATCAAGGGTTTTGCAACATTTTTCACTCACTGTATTATTTTAGTATCTGTACATTTGTCAAGTGCGCCGTTTTTTCAGCTTTCGGCAGAGTCGATGAGCTGAGAGATAATGCCGTTGGAAACGAGAAACCCCTGCGGTGTAAGGTGCAGTTTATCCTGCGAGATGCTGCACAAGCCTGCCTTTTCAAATGTCCTTGCGGCTTGCACCACAGCATTTACATTCCCGCCGAGCGCAGTGAGCTTTTCAAAGCCGATACCGTCGCTGAGGCGAAGCGCAAGCATGATGTACTCCTCCAGCTTATCGGGGTTTTCCTCCTGCACGATACGGGGCTGAGTTTTTTGCGTGATGAACGCTTTTGTATCGCCCGGGCAGAAATACCTGACATTATCAAAGAAGGAATGTGCCGAGGGACCAAAGCCGAGGTAGCTTTCGCCCTTCCAGTATTTCATATTGTGCCTTGACCTTTTGCCGTTTCTTGCGAAATTAGATATCTCATACTGCTCAAAACCTGCATTTACAAGCATTTCAACAGTTTTAAGATACATCTGAGCCGAAAGCTCATCATCGGCGCAGCTGTTTCGTATTTTATCACAGTCAAAAGCTGTGCCCTGCTCTATCTTGAGCATATACGCCGAGATATGCTGTATATCCAGCGATAACAGGCTGTTTATGCTTGTTTCAAGTGTTGATAGCGTCTGCCCGGGTGTGCCGAGCATAATATCGCAGGAGATATTCTCAAAGCCTGCTTTTTTTGCGTTTTCGACTGCTTTTTTCGCAGTTTCAAAGCTGTGCAGTCTTCCCAGCGTTTCAAGCTCGCTTTCAACAGCCGACTGCACGCCGAGCGAAAGCCTGTTTATGCCTGAACTCAGGTACGCTTCCAGCTTTTCCGATGTGACTGTACACGGGTTGGCTTCAAGCGTTATCTCGGCATTTTCAAGCACAAAGGTATCCTTTGCAGCCCGGATAATGCTATCCAGCTGAGCCGGTCTGAGCAGGCTCGGCGTACCTCCTCCGAAGTACAAGGTGTCCGCTTTTACGCCTTTTGAAGTGTATTCCCTTATATTCCTGACCAGTGCCTGCGTATAGTCCTCAAGGATATTCTTATCAGGCACCGCCGAGTAAAAGTCGCAATAAGGGCATTTTCTTGCACAAAAAGGCACATGGACATATATCCCCGTCACTGCCCGTCACCTGTATCGTCGAATGCGTTATCTATATATTCTTTCGTTTTTTCGCTGTTTGAGCGGAATTTAGCGGCTGCTTTATTTATGCCTGCTCTTGCTATCCATACAAGATACATAAGCAAAAACGTGAGTGCCAGCATTATTATGAGCCGCAGCGACTGCTGAAATGTCAGCTGAAAATACTGCGAGCGCTTTTCAAGCATACTTTTGACGGCAGGGTGCACCACAAGGTAAACGGGTATCGCCAGAACGCCGCTGTATGCTATCATCGCCGTCATTCCCAGCATTGCTTCCTTTGCGTGCAGCGATGAGAATTTCACCCCTGCAAAAACTATATAGCACGCAAACAAAAACAACGCAAAGTCCTTTGAGATATTGGCATAAAGCTCACATATCACGGGTATTACCACGCTGCCGCAGATACCGAATACAAGCGAATATTTCATCGCTTTTTTCATCTCGTCCATGCAGACTCCTCCCTAATGCTCAGATAGTTACCCTGAGCACTATTATAAGAAATATCACATTTACAAGACACATTATCAGCGTGAAAACTCTCAGCGCTGTAACGTACATATCCGAGGGATAGACCCTGTTTTTTTCTATGCCTTTTCTTCTCGCCATTATCGCCGAGAGGCTGAATGTCCTGAAAAATGCGCTTTTGAGCACTACCGATGCTGTTACTATAAGGTCGATAACAGGCAGCGAGAGTGTGAGTGCATAGTATGTTTTTCGTATCTCAAGCTCATGAGACGGGCGAAAATGCAGCACTACCAGCGCAATTGCAAGGCACCACAGTATCACGCACATTATTATATCTGCCAGATTTGGTTTGAGCATTTTTTCCATCTGCTCATTGTATTCTCTTTTCTTTTTTTCCCTGCTCATAATTCCTTCCGTTCCTTTTATCCCTTGCGTTAGTCGTCCAGCTTCAGCACAGACATGAATGCCTCCTGAGGCACTGCTACCGAGCCGAGCTGACGCATACGCTTTTTACCTTCCTTTTGTTTTTCAAGCAGCTTTTTCTTTCGGGTTATATCGCCGCCGTAGCACTTTGCAAGCACATCCTTGCGCAGCGCTTTGATTGTTTCCCTTGCGATTATCTTGCCGCCGATAGCAGCCTGTACGGGCACTTCAAACAGCTGTCTTGGGATATTCTCCTTGAGCTTTTCGGTAAGTCTTCTGCCTCGTGCATAAGCCTTTTCCTCGTGGACTATGAATGAAAGTGCGTCCACAGGCTCGCCGTTGAGCAGAACGTCCAGCTTGACCAGCTTTGAAGGTTCATAGCCCTTCATCTCATAATCAAACGATGCATAGCCTCTTGTTTTTGATTTGAGCGCATCGAAAAAGTCGTAAACTATCTCGTTGAGCGGCAGGACATAATGCAGATCGACTCTGTTTGTGTCGATATACTTCATATCCTTGAATGTGCCTCGCCTGTCCTGACAAAGCTCCATTATATTGCCCACAAACTCGCTCGGAGTATATATATGCGCATTTACCACAGGCTCCTGCGCTGAAGCTATCAGTCCCGGATCGGGGTAATTGGTAGGGTTATAAATCGTTACGGTCTCGCCGCTTGTAAGGGTGACTTTATATGTAACGCTCGGCGCAGTGGTGATAAGATCGAGGTTGTATTCTCTTTCAAGTCTTTCCTGTATTATCTCCATGTGCAGCAGTCCGAGAAAACCGCAGCGGAAGCCAAAGCCCAGTGCAACTGATGTTTCGGGTTCAAACGAGAGCGAAGCATCGTTGAGCAGCAGCTTTTCAAGTGCATCACGCAGATCGCCGTACTTTGCGCCGTCAGCGGGATATATTCCGCAGTAGACCATCGGGTTTACCTTTTTATAGCCCGGCAGTGCTTCATCGCACGGCATCGCTGCATTTGTAACGGTATCGCCCACACGGGTATCGCCTATATCCTTGATAGATGCTGCGATATAGCCGACCTCACCGGCGTGCAGCTCGCCCACGGGAACAAGCTCCTTAGCGCCCATATAGCCTATCTCTACCGTCTGGAACTCAGCGCCGGTAGCCATGAGCCTTATCGTATCGCCTGCTTTTATATGTCCCTCTTTGACACGGCAATAGATGATAACGCCTTTATACTGGTCATAGTAGCTGTCAAAGATAAGCGCTTTGAGCGGAGCCTCATCATCGCCCTTTGGTGCAGGGATATCGGTAATGACTCTTTCAAGCACCTCTTTGATATTAGTGCCCATTTTTGCAGATATCCTCGGAGCGTCCATAGCAGGTATGCCGATGATATTTTCCACCTCATTGCAGGCTCTTTCGGGATCTGCGCTGGGCAGGTCTATTTTGTTTATTACAGGCACTACCTCAAGATCGTTCTCGATCGCAAGGTAGGTATTTGCAAGTGTCTGCGCTTCAATTCCCTGTGATGCGTCAACGATAAGTATTGCGCCCTCGCAGGCAACAAGCGACCTTGACACCTCATAATTGAAATCCACATGACCCGGAGTGTCTATAAGGTTAAAAACGTAGTCCTCGCCGTTTTCGGCGTGGTATTTCAGCCTTACAGCTCTTGCCTTTATGGTTATTCCCCTCTCCCTTTCGATATCCATATTATCAAGGAGCTGGTCCTCCATTTCCCTGAGCTCCACCGTTTCGGTAAGCTCAAGTATCCTGTCGGCAAGGGTAGACTTTCCGTGGTCGATATGCGCTATAATACAGAAATTTCTGATATTGCTGCTGTCCATTCAAACTATCCTTTCGCCCTGAATGCTATTATTCCATAATAGATTATTATAACACATACACACCGCATTGTCAAACAAAAAAGCTGCCGCATTATGCAGCAGCTTGTATATTTCAGTTTTACCTTTCCTCTCCCATAAAGAAAAGTGCTATTGTTCCCGGTCCCGAATGCGAGCCGATAACTGTTCCCGTATAGCATATCTTTACATCGGTCTGTTTTCCAAAGCGCTCTTTTACGAGCTTTTCAACAAACTCGGCATCACTTCTTGCATCACCGTGACAGATCATTACCGTCGGGTTATCCCATCCGCCGACTCTTTCCTCCATCATATCAACGAGCTTTCTGAGCGACTGATTTCTTCCTCTAACCTTTCCAAGCGGGATAAGGTGACCGTCGTTATCAACGTGGAGCAGCGGCTTTATGCCAAGCAATGTGCCTGCAAATGCAGCTGTTGCGCTGACTCTGCCTCCTCTGCGCAGAAATTTCAGGTCATCTACCGTGAAAACGTGGCAAAGGTGCAGCTTTGTAGCCTCTATCCACTTTGCAAGCTCATCTATATCCATTCCGCTCTTTTTCTTTTCATCCGCTTTATAAAGCAGCAGACCTTCACCCGTAGATGCGCACAGGGAATCTATACAGATTATCTTCGCATCAGGGTACTTTTCAAGCAGGTTATCTCTTGCGATGCAGGAGCTGTTATAGCTTCCGCTGAGTCCCGAGGAAAAGCCGAGATACAGCACATCATTGCCTGCAAGTATCTCCTTTTCAAAGACCTCCTCATAGGTAGAAGGTCCTATCTGCGCAGTTTTGGAAACAGCACCCTCTCTGAGCTTGCTGTAAAATTTCTCCATAGAGATATCGCCGTCGCAATAGTTCTTTCCGTTCATTTCAAACGAGAGCTTGACTATTGACACATCCATGCCTTGAAGCAGTTCTTCGGACAGGTCGGCGGTAGAATCGGAATACAGCTTATAAGGTCTTTTATCTGCCATAGTAATAACACACTCCTGAAACAGTCACATTATTTTTATAATTATAACATATTGGATTATATTTGTCACTGATTTTGGAATTGTTATTGTAAATTTTTTGTTAACTCAACTTACGCTGAGCATCTCCCTGACGGTTATCTCCTTTGACTCGGGAAGGCACTCTACGCAAAGCTCTTTAGCGCAGCCGCTGAGCAGCTTTTCGCTGAGTGCGTTTTCTATCTGCGCTGCGACGAGCCTGCGTATCTCTCTTGCACCTGCGCCCGAACCTGCGGCTTTTGCAGCGACTGCTGCTGCGACTGTTTTATCGCAGTGCAATTCATAGCCAAGTGCTGCGAGCCTTTGTCCGAGAATTTCAAGCTCGGCTGAGGCTATTTTTTCAAGGCAATTTTCACCCAGCTCATCAAAAACTATCACCTCGTCCATTCTGCCAAGCAGCTCGGGGGACATGAACCTTTCAAGCTCGTGTGTGAGCGCAGTTCTCATTTCACGCCTGCTGCCCGTAAAGCCGACTGTTTTTTTCTGCATAAAGTCCTTGACTCCGACATTTGAGGTCATGATGATGAGCACATTCGCAAAGCTGACCTTACGTCCGCTCGAATCGGTGAGCACACCCTCCTCAAGAATTTGCAGCAGCAGGTTGAAAACATCGGGGTGAGCTTTTTCTATCTCGTCAAGCAGCAGCAGACAATACGGCTTTTCCCTTACCTTTGCAGTCAGCTGTCCGCCCTCGTCAAAGCCGACATATCCCGGCGGTGAGCCTATCAGGCGGGAGATGCTGTGGCGCTCCATATACTCGGACATATCAAGTCTTACAAGGCTTTCACGGCTGCCGAAAAACTCCTGTGCGAGCTGCTTGGCAAGCATTGTTTTGCCAACGCCCGTAGGACCGAGAAAAACAAAGCTGCCGATAGGTCTTTCGGGGCTTTTAAGTCCTGCACGGCATCTTTTCAGCGCACGGCAGAGAGCTTTTACGGCACCATCCTGCCCGATGACACTGAGGCTCAGCTTTTGCTCAAGAGCTTCCATTCGCTGCGCATCGCTTTTTGCAAGCGTGCCGCACTCGATGCCTGTTGCCCGTGAAACGACCTGCTCGACATCTGCGACAGTCACGGCTGTCTTTTTTCTTCCCGAGGCATCGGTCACGATAGAAAGGTACTTATCACGGGTTATCTTTCCGCTTATATAGTCCTCAAAGGCGGCGCTGGTGCACACCCTTGAAGCCGAGCTTTGTGCATTTATCACTGCACAGGCGCACGCCTCATCGAGAATATCCACTGCTTTATCGGGGAAAAACCTGCCCGTTACATACCGCTGCGCCAGCTCGACCGTGCGGTGCAGGGTATCATCGGGTATGCGGACTTTGTGGTGCTGCTCATACTTTGCTTTCAGCCCTTTGAGTATCTCCTCGGTCTGCGCTGCGGTAGGCTCGCTGATGATTATTTTGCTGAATCTCCTGTCCATTGCACTGTCCTTTTCGATAGTTTTGCGGTATTCCTCAAAGGTGGTGGCTCCGATAAGCCTTACGCCGCCCCTTGCAAGCTGGGGCTTGAGTATATTTGCGGCATCTATCGCACCCTCTGCTGCGCCTGCTCCCATTATGTTATGCACCTCGTCGATGAAAAGTATCACATCGCCTGCTTTTTCGGCTTCGGCAAGGCAGTCCCTGAGGCGTTCCTCAAAATCTCCCCTGTACTTTGCACCTGCCAGCAGCAGAGTTATATCAAGGGCGAAAATGCGCTTTGAGCAAAGCATTTCGGGGACATCGGCATTGGTGATCCTTGCGGCAAGCCCCTCGACTATCGCAGTTTTTCCCACACCTGCTTCGCCCACAAGGCAGGGGTTGTTTTTGGTGCGGCGGCAGAGTATCTCTATCATCATTTCCGTTTCCTGCTCACGGCAAAGCACGGGATCGAACTTTTCGCAGTTCTTTCTTCCCGTAAGCTCACGCCCGAATTTTTCAAGTGCTTTCAGCTTAACGGCAGGCTGCGCTGTTTTGGCAAAAAGCTCGGCGTTGATACATTCACGGCTGATAAGCTCGGGCTTTACGCCGCAGGAACGAATTATATCGCAGGCACTGCAGTGCCTTGAACACAGCGCCCACAGGATATGGTCGGTGCCTGTTTTGTTATCGCCGCACAGCTTTGCCGTCTTTGCTGCACTTTCTATAACTGCCCTTGCATTCATGGTCATATCGCTGCACTCCACACGGCAGGGCGTGCCTTTGCCGATAGCACGGGTTATCTCCCTTTCGATAAGCGAGGGGACTATGCCAAAGCGCATCAGTACTGCCCCGGAAGCGCACCTGTCAAGACTTGCCGCAGCAAGCAGCAGATGCTCCGTTCCCACATAGGTATGCCCCATCGTGCCCGCAAGTGCTGCCGCCTGCTTTATCAGGCGCTGAGAATCCCTTGTGTAGCTGCTGCTGTCAAAACTGCTCGTATCCATATACCTTCACACCTTTCGTTGATTTTTGCATAAGGATTATTGACAAATGCGCACCGCTCTATTCGCAGCGCCGCATGGTTCAGTCTATGCAGCGGACAAAATCTGCTTTCGTTGTCCGTTTTGTCCTTTTTCCCAAAGCGAAAAATACGGTTGACAAAGCTGTCGAAAAGTGTTATCATTCGATGTATAAGGGGGAGATATGATGTTTGTATTTGAAACATTTGAAGGTGCGATGAGCCTTTTTGCTCAGGTGAATTATATCGGTCAGAACAACTGCATATTCTACGCCACCACCGCAGTACCGACCAAGGCTCTGATGTTCGGCGCTGTCGGCGGAATTGTTTCGGGAATGAATAATGCAGCCAATAACAGAAACTGGGCAGCTTATCTGCTCAACGTCAACGAGCTTGGCTTCGGCATTCTCCCGTTTGAAAGCACCAATGGTCTTGGCATCAAGGCAGAGAACCTTGCGCCGAGATTTGACCAGTTTTTCTACATTCCCTATCAGCAGCTCGCATCGGTGACTGTCAAAAGATACACGATAGGCTCGTCGATAAAGAGAGTCATCATCGAGATGACCAACGCACCGAAATTCGACCTGCTCGTGCAGGTAAAGCAGAACAGGATGCCGTATCACGAGGGCTGCTTCAAGGCGTTCTGCGATTTTTACGGCAAGAAATAGGCTGCTCACTGCTCCGTATCATTCGGGGCAGTTTTTTTGTCACAGTTTTTCCGTTTCGTCATAAACTGTACTATAAAGCGCAGGCAAAGCGTTTTATAATACTACGAAAAGGAGAACTTTCATTATGTGTGGAAACAATAACTGCTGGTGGATCATCATCCTCGTTCTTATCATCGCTTGTGCAGGCAACTGCGGATGCGGCAATAACAACGGCTGCGGCTGCGGCTGCAACTAATACGCAAAAAAAGGAGAGCTCAACGCTCTCCTTTACATATTTACAAATCAGAATTTGCCGCAGCGGCGGCACCGCTTGTCCGTCGCATATAGGAATGATATGACGGCGAGTTTTGTGTCGCTCCGGGCTATTATTTTGTGTGATTTTTCACATCGCTTTCGGGTTCTTGTCAATTGTGTGGAACGGCGAAATTATCCTCCTGAACTGTTGAAAGTGGCGGTGGAAGTCGCCTGATCTCTCTTGAAAAATAAAAATCTTGCTTTCCGTTTAAGCTACGTTTGAGCGGGTGGCGGCAAAAGAGGGGATTGACGGAAAAGGGGGTATAAGGGGGAGAAACCAGAGGGGAGAAAAGTCCGCTCACCCACGCCATAAAGGCAAGGCGTCCTTGTCGCCCCAAATGGTTTCTCCCCCTTAAA
>DFFV01000024.1:9389-9519 GCA_002371625.1 Ruminococcus sp. UBA3767 | reverse complement strand
TCATCATAATAGTCAAGGTACTCCTTTTCGTTGTCACGATACTCCGCCTTCATGTATGGCAGGACGAGCGTAAAATGGGTACTGCTGTAACCGTAACTGCGGATAGCTCGCTTAATGGCAGCAGAAGCAA
>DFFV01000024.1:0-9351 GCA_002371625.1 Ruminococcus sp. UBA3767 | reverse complement strand
TGGCAGCAGAAGCAAGCAAATCAAAATTTCCGTCCCATCCGATCAGGAAGTCAACATGAAAGATTTGCTATTGAAGTACCAATTGCGGCACTCCCACTAAACGAAAAGTTGCGGTATGTATAGTCGATATTGCGGTATTGAGGATAATAATGGTAAACTTTGAATGATAAAAACGTTTATTATGCAGCTTATTGCTTTGTAGGATCATGGGTTATAAACTGCCTCCGCTCAAAATGGCAGAACGGATTTTATATGATAGCAAAACAGCTATATTTCGGTATAATATAAATGATAAGGGCTATGTCCTCCGTGACCGTGTACGGAAGGCATAGCCCTGTTTTTTCTTTTCAGATGCTTATTCAGTTTTCGTTTGCAAAGTTTACTATCTTCTTGCCTTTTTCTCATAGCGCATCATGGTGTATGCTCCGACGCTTACTTAATATATGACCGCAAAATTCGACTTTACTTCTAATCGCACTTCCCGCAGTTGCTGCACCCATTGCAGGTCGGACGCATACCACAGTTTGCACAGCGTTCACGGAACACAGGTTTATATCTGTCCTCCTCGGTGATTGGATAACCCAAACTATCGTATAGACCAAAGTGGATCGGCTTTCACTTAAAACTCATTCCTGATTTGTGCGCCTGCTGACTTTGGATACTGCATTCGAGCTTATAAAGCCTGCCATCCTTGACAAATCGCTGACCTGTTCCGCAGAACACAAAGGTCACATTGTTGTCAACACACTCCTGACGTAACAGCTTTACCCAGTCGAAACGGCAGGGACGAGAGCCGTCATAATTCTCGCCGTCGCAGAGGACTTGCTCTATCTGCCCAGTCTCAAGAAATTTTCTGATACTGACCTGCCCAATAAACGGCGCACACATAACACCCTTTGGTGGCGAAATTCCCGATGACATTAAGGAAAAACTCGATAATGGCGAAATGCCATAAGGTGGCTTCGGCGGCAGAGGCAGCAAGGAAACAGACAGCGAGACTACGATCGAGGACATCGTTATCGACCTATCACAGCCAAACATGCAGCCGCTTAATAACATCGGCAATAATCTTGTTTACAGTGGCTCCAAACAAAATGTTATCCTGACCATGTGTGCTGGCAAAGTGCTTTATGAAAACGGCAGATTTAACATTGGCGAAGATGCAGCTGTTATTTATGCAAAGTCAAACGAGATAATAAACAATTACAGATAAGACATAATATACGCCCAAAGGCTGATGACCGATTTTGACTGATTTCGGGCATCAGCTTTTTGTTTTTTATCTAAAATCTCGAACACTTGCACGTTTTATTCGTCAAAGTAGCCAAATTCAATCATGCTTAAATGTGAAAGTCTACAAAATTGAAGCTTTTTGACTGATTTTGATTGAAAATGCTTGAAATTTGCAAATCTTAGTGATATAATGTGATTGTAATCAATCAACGGACGTAAAATGTGTCAGAGAAAGAGGCGATCAGATGTTATCAAAGGAACGGCATTCAATTATTTTGAATGAAGTAAACGCAAAGAAAAGCGTTACGATCGGAGAGCTGTGTGAGCTTCTGGATGCATCTGAATCGACCATAAGGCGTGATCTCAAAGCGTTAGCTGATGAGGGACTGCTTGTCAGAGTCCATGGCGGAGCGATCGCTCTGAGCGATTCATTCAGCTTTGTTGAATATGACGTCGAGGAAAAGTCAAAGCTGTTTACAGAAGAAAAGCAAGCTATTGCAAGGTACGCAGCATCTCTCATTGACGACGGAGACTTTGTTTTTATCGACGCAGGGACGACCACAGAAAAGATGATAGACTATCTGCCTGAAAAAAGAGTAACGTTTGTCACGAATGCATTTATTCATGCAAAAAAGCTGGCTCAGCGTGGATTTAAGGTGTTTATTCCTGCTGGCAAGATAAAGCTTACAACAGAATCTATAGTTGGTGCTGAATGTGTGAGCAGCATAAAAAGCTATAACTTTACAAAAAGCTTTTTAGGAGCAAACGGAATATCGCTATCAGCAGGAGTTACAACTCCAGACCGGAATGAAGCAAGTGTCAAGACGGCAGTTATAAACAACAGCAAGACTGCATATGTTCTTGCGGATCACTCCAAATTTGATCAGATATCATCTGTCACATTTGCACAGCTTAGCCGTGTAAAAATAATCACCGACAAGATCGACGATGAAAGATATTTGTCTGTGGCTAATATAAAGGAGGTAATGTAGCGTGGTTTATACTGTTACTTTTAACCCTGCTATCGACTATGTTGTACACACGGGCGATATGGTACTCGGGCAGGTGAACCGTTCCAATGCCGAAGAGATGTACTTTGGAGGAAAAGGCATAAACGTTTCGATAGTGCTAAAAGAACTCGGTATAGAGTCAAAGGCTTTGGGGTTTGTTGCTGGATTCACAGGTGAAGCTATTGAAAAAGGCGTTTCACAAATGGGTGTACACACTGATTTTGTAAAGCTTGAAAAAGGCAACTCAAGAATAAACGTCAAGATAAAATCAGCGGAAGAAACTGAGCTTAACGGTCAAGGACCTGATATTGATGATGAAGCTATTGCAAAGCTATTTGAAAAGCTCGACAAGCTTACAGACGGTGACACGATAATCCTTGCAGGAAGTATACCAAACAGCTTACCTTCTGATATTTACGAAAGGATAATCGAGAGGCTGTCCGACCGAAAAATAAAGGTAGTAGTCGATGCTACAAAAGATCTGCTTATGAACGTGCTCAAATACAAACCATTCCTTATAAAGCCTAACAATCACGAACTTGGCGAGATGTTCGGAGTGGTGCTCAAAACTAATGATGAGATTGCCGAATATGCAAAAAAGCTTCAGGATATGGGAGCAAAAAACGTTTTGGTGTCAATGGCAGGCGACGGTGCACTGCTGCTTGATGAGAACGGCAAGACTCACATTTGCGGAGTCTGCAAAGGCAAGGTGAAAAACTCAGTCGGTGCAGGAGATTCAATGGTCGCAGGATTTGTAGCAGGGTCTATGGACGGAGACTATGAATATGCGCTAAAGCTCGGAACTGCAACAGGCGGTGCAACGGCATTTTCTGACGGTCTGGCAACAAAAGAGAAAATAGCAGAGCTGCTGAGAACGCTCTGACATTTAAATAGAAGGAGGTTATCTTATGCGAATAGTTGATCTGCTCAGTAAGGAAAGTATTGCACTGAATGCAGCACCCAAAAGCAAGCCCGAAGCAATTGATTTGCTGATTGAGCTGCAAGTCAAGGGCGGAAATATCGCTGACAAGGAAGCCTACAAAGCAGGTATCCTTGCGAGAGAGGAAAAGGGCTCGACAGCCGTAGGTGAGGGTATTGCAATACCTCACGCAAAGAGCGAGGCAGTAAAAGCACCGTCGCTGGCAGCAATGACAGTTCCCGAGGGTGTTGACTATGAGGCTCTTGACGATGAGCCTTCAAATCTGCTGTTTATGATAGCAGCCCCGAATGACGGTGATGTTCACCTTGAGGTGCTGTCACGTCTAATGACTATTCTTATGGACGAGGATTTCAGGGAGAAGCTTCTGAATGCAAAGGACAAGGAAGAATTCCTGAAAATAATCGACGATATGGAGAAAGAAAAATATCCTGACGAGCCTGCTGAACAAAAGGCAGAGGCACAGGGCTACAGGGTGCTGGCAGTTACAGCCTGTCCTACAGGTATAGCGCACACCTACATGGCTGCCGAGGCTCTGGAGAAGGCAGGAAAGAAGCTTGGTATCTCTATCAAGGTTGAGACAAACGGCTCGGGCGGAGCAAAGAATGTTCTCACACAGGAGGACATCGACGGCTGCGACGGTATCATAGTTGCGGCTGATAAGACAGTCGAGATGGCTCGCTTCAACGGCAAGAAGGTTATAAAAACCAAGGTCTCCGACGGTATCAAGATACCCGAGGAGCTTATCAACAGGATAGAAGCAGGTGACGCTCCTGTTTATCACCACGAGGGCGGCTCGGACAGCAGTCAGGCTTCATCGGGCGACGGCGAGAGCTTCGGAAGAAAGCTTTATAAGCACCTTATGAACGGTGTATCGAATATGCTGCCGTTTACTGTTGCAGGAGGTATCTTCATAGCACTGGCATTCCTTATTGACTCAATCGGCGGCGTACCGCAGGACGGTGACTTCGGTACTCACCTTGCTGCTGCTGCATGGTTCAAGACTATAGGAAACTATGCATTCCAGTTTATGATTCCGATACTTGCAGGCTATATAGGGCTCAGTATCGCTGACAGACCGGGACTTCTGGTAGGTATGGCAGGCGGCGCTATGGCAGCCGCAGGTGCTACCTTTGCTCACCCTGCAGGAGACGTTCCCTCAGGCTTTTTAGGTGCTCTGCTGGCAGGCTTCCTTGGCGGATTTATCATGCTGGGTCTTGAAAAGGCCTGCGATAAGCTCCCTAAGTCACTGAACGGTATCAAGCCCGTACTCATTTATCCGCTTGGCGGTCTTGCGATAGTGGCACTTATGATGTGCGCTGTAAACCCTGTAATGGGACTTCTCAACGAAGGCCTTGCAAACTTCCTCACAAATATGGGAAGCTCCAGCAAGGTGCTGCTCGGCTGTATATTAGGTGCAATGATGTCTATCGACATGGGCGGACCTTTCAACAAGGCAGCCTACGTTTTCGGAACAGCATCAATCGCTTCGGGCAATTTTGATATAATGGCGGCTGTAATGGTCGGCGGAATGGTACCGCCTATCGCTATAGCGCTTGCAACAACCTTCTTCAGAAACAGATTTACTGCTGATGAGCGCAAGAACGGCCCTGTAAACTACATCATGGGACTGAGCTTCATCACTGAGGGTGCTATCCCCTATGCTGCAGCTGACCCTGCAAGAGTAATACCCTCTTGTATGATAGGTGCAGCAACGGCGGGCGGTCTTTCAATGGCATTCAACTGCACACTGAGAGCACCTCACGGAGGTATATTCGTATTCCCTGTAGTGGGAAGCCCTGTTAAATATGTACTGGCACTGGTAATCGGTTCTTTAGTCGGAATGATAATGCTGGCACTTCTTAAAAAGAAGCAGCCTCAGGACGCATAAAACAGTAACTCAAAACTCAATTTTATAAAAGGAGAGATTCATTATGGTATCAAAGAACGTAACAATCGTAAACGCAGAGGGTATGCACATGAGACCTGCAGGCATGATTGCTAAGCTTGCTAAGGAGCATCCTGACACAGAAGTTACTATGAAAGCTAACGGAAAAGACATTAAGGCAAAGGCTATCATGCAGATAATGGCTGCAGGAATAAAGAAAGGTACTGATGTTGAAATCATCGCTAACGGCGGTAACGAGCAGGCTGTACTTGACGAATTCGTTGCAATGTTTGAAGACGGTTTCGGTGAATAATCTGCTATAGAACAAAAAGCTTATCTGGGGCGGCGGACAAAACCGCCGCCCTATCAATTTTCAGGAGGTGTGTTATATGACCACATTCAAAGGCAAAGGGGTTTATGGTGCTATCGCTTTGGGCAAGATATCCGTTTTCAAGCGTAAGGAAGCATCGGTAAAAAGGGTCCATGTTGATGATATTGAAGCAGAAAAAGCACGTCTTGCTGCGGCAAAAGAAGAATCCGCAAGACAGCTTTCAGAAATATACGAAAAGGCACTCAAAGAAGTTGGAGAAGCTAATGCTCAGATCTTTGAGATACACATGATGATGATCGAGGACGATGACTACAATGAGTCCATACAAAACATCATTGAAACACAGTCTGTCAATGCTGAATACGCAGTTGCCGTGACGGCTGAAAATTTTGCTGAGATGTTTGCCTCTATGGACGATGCTTATATGCAGGCAAGGTCGGCTGATGTAAAGGACATCTCAAACAGAATAATCCGCAATCTGGCAGCTGATGATGTTGACAGCGGTGAGAGCGATGAAAAGGTCATAATCTGTGCTGATGATCTTGCTCCGAGCGAGACTGTTTTACTTGACAAGGACAAGGTGCTTGCATTCGTGACTGCTTTCGGGTCCTCAAATTCTCACACAGCTATTCTTGCAAGGAACATGAATATCCCTGCAATAATCGGTGCAGGCGAAGACTTTCTCAAGGCTATCCATGACGGTGACTTTGCGGGCGTTGACGGGTACACAGGCGAGATATTCATTAAACCTGATGACGAAACAACGTCACGACTTAAAAAGAAGAAAAAAGAGGACGAGGACAAGAAACGCCTGTTACAGGAACTCAAAGGCAAGGAAAATGTTACTCTCGACGGAACTAAGATAAATATTTTCGCAAATATCGGCGGAGTGGATCATATCGGTGCTGTGCTTGCAAATGATGCAGGCGGTATCGGGCTTTTCAGAAGTGAGTTTTTGTATCTTGAGAGCAGCGACTACCCTACCGAAGAACAGCAGTTTGCTGCATACAAAAAAGTTCTTGAAAGCATGGCAGGCAAAAAAGTCATCATAAGAACGCTTGATATCGGTGCTGACAAGCAGGTTGACTACTTTAACCTTGACAAAGAGGAAAACCCCGCACTCGGCTACAGAGCTATAAGAATTTGCCTTACAAGACCTGACATCTTCAAGACTCAGTTAAGAGCTTTATACAGAGCTTCCGCTTTTGGTAATCTTGGCATAATGTTCCCGATGATCACAAGCGTTTCGGAACTTGAAAAGATAAAAGCTATTTGCGAAGAAGTCAAGGCTGAGCTTAAAGCCGACGGCGTTGCATTCTCTGATGATGTAGAGCTTGGTATTATGATAGAAACACCTGCGGCAGCAGTTATAAGCGACAGGCTCGCACCAATGGTAGATTTCTTCAGCGTTGGCACAAACGACCTTACTCAGTACACGCTTGCTTGTGACAGACAGAACTCAAAGCTTGAAGAATTTGTCGATACTCACCACGAGGCTATTCTCAGACTTATCGAGATGTCAGCTAAAAATGCACACGAACATGGTGCATGGATAGGCATTTGCGGTGAGCTTGGAGCCGATACTACTCTTACAGAAGCGTTCCTGCGAATGGGAATAGACGAACTCTCCGTTTCTCCGACTTTCGTTCTAAAAGTACGAGATGCAGTAAGAAATATAGATCTTTCTAAATAGCATTTAAGCCGACAATATAAAATTATTGTCTGCTTAACACGATAAAGGTGATACAATGGAAAAAAAGTATTTGCAGCTGCTTGCAAAAGAGTTCCCGAATGTTGACAGTGCGGCTACCGAGATAGTCAACCTTTCTGCAATACGCAGTCTGCCAAAGGGTACTGAATACTTTTTCAGCGATATGCACGGCGAGTATGAGGCATTTCTGCATATGCTCAAAAGCGCATCAGGCATGATAAAAAACAAAATAGACCTCACACTTGGCAAGACAGTTTCATCTTATGAGCGTGAAAAGCTCGCAACGCTGATATACTATCCCGAAAAGGAAATAAAGCAGCTGACCAAAAACGATAAGTTCAGCGACGAGTGGTGCAGGCTGACTATATACAGGCTGATACTTGTCTGCGAATCGGTATCCGCAAAATACACCCGCTCACGAGTGCGAAAGCGTGTGCCAAAGGATATAGTATACATAATCGACGAACTTCTGAATGTCACAGACGATGTGAACAAAGATTACTATTATGACGAGATTATAAGCACGATAATCGACACAGGTATCTCAGAGCATTTTATAATCTCGCTTTGCAAGCTGATACAGTCGCTTGCTATAGACAGGCTGCATATCATAGGCGATATCTATGACAGAGGTCCGAGAGCTGATATCATTATGGACGAACTGCTCGGCATGCATGATGTGGATATACAATGGGGCAACCACGACATTTCTTGGATGGGTGCTGCGTCAGGCAACTGGGCACTTATCGCCAACGTAATAAGAATATCAATGAGATACAATAATTTTGATGTTCTCGAGGACGGATATGGGCTGAACCTGCGTGCGCTGGCGGTATTTGCTGGAGAGGTGTACAAAAACGACAGCTGCGATATCTATATGCCGAATACGCTTGATGATAACATATATGACCCTGTTGACACAAAGCTGGTCGCAAAAATGCACAAGGCTATAACAGTCATACAGCTAAAGCTTGAGGGGCAGCTTATCGCTCGGAACCCAGAGTGGGGGATGCAGGAGCGTGACCTATTCAGCCGTGTGGATTTTGAAAACGGTACACTAACTATCGGTGACAAGACATACGAGCTAAAGGACAAGGACTTCCCGACTGTTGATAAAGCTTCTCCGCTTTCGCTCACAAATAAAGAAACCGAGCTTATGACGGTGCTTGCGAACTCGTTCATGCACAGCGAAAAGCTGAATGAGCACATCAGGTTTTTGTACTCAAAAGGCTCAATGTACAAGACTACCAACGGCAATCTGCTGTTTCACGGATGTATTCCTCTTGATGAAAAAGGCGGACTGCAAAGCGTGCAGATCGGCGATAAGGCTTACTCCGGTAAGGAGCTGCTTGACAAACTTGACAGCATCGCCAACAAGGCATATTTCACACAAAAGGGCAAGGAAAAAGAACTCGCAACAGATTTTATGTGGTATCTCTGGTGCGGGCCAGTTTCTCCGCTTTATGGCAAGGATAAAATGGCTTTCTTTGAGCGATATTATCTTGATGACAAGGCTTTGCACAAAGAAAACTACAATGCTTATTATCACTACTCCGAGCAGGCTGAGGTCTGCGAACGGATACTTGAAATGTTCGGGCTTGACCCAAACAACGGTCACATCATAAATGGTCATGTGCCTGTAAAGATCAAAAACGGTGAAAGTCCTGTAAAGGCAAACGGCAAGCTGTTTGTTATCGACGGCGGTATATCAAAAGCATATCAAAGCTCAACAGGTATTGCAGGCTACACGCTTATCTACGATTCACACAGTCTTAACCTTGCGGAGCACAAGCCGTTTATCTCAGGCGAGAGCGAACTAACTCCTGAGATACATCTTGTAGAAAGGTTAAATCACAGAGCTAATATTTCTGACACAGACAAAGGCGCTGAACTGCTTGAGCAGATAAATGACCTCAGAGAGCTTCTCAAGGCATATCGCTCGGGTGATATAAAGCAAAGATACGACCACAAGTAATCATAATATATTTAGGGCATAATAAAACTATATAAAACAGGAGGTAAATATCATTGCAAACAGAATAATCCTTAACACAACCTCATTTCACGGCAAAGGTGCAATAAACGAGATAGTTCCTATTGCACAATCAAAGGGCTGGAAGTCTGCCGTGATCTCCTGCACGAATATGATTATTCTGCATTTTTCGGCGGTAATGAGCTGACGGCAGGACGCACGATCACAGGTGCGGTCAACTTCCTCATGGACAGAAAGAGGGAGAAAGA